>JALEGO010000189.1 GCA_022763165.1 Flavobacteriales bacterium | reverse complement strand
CACAACCCAATCAAGAGCAAGAGGAGATTATCATCAAGAACATGGAGAATGTTACTTCTGGTGTTGATGATATCGTTAAACCTCAAGTCGAAGAAAAGGATATTAAGATTGTCGGCAAAATTGATCTGACTCCTAAAAATAAGCCTAAAGAAGAAGAGCCTCCGAAACCAAAAGAAGAAGCTCCTAAGGCTAAGGAAGAGCCAAAAAAGGAAGAGCCCAAGCCAAAACCTGAAGTTGAAGAGAAAAAGACTGATGAAGTAATAAAGGCCAAGGCTGAAATACTTACTGGCCCAAAAGTAGTCGATAAGATTATCTTGCCCGAGAAAAAGGTGAAGAAGCCTGTGGCCTCTTCGAGTGATGACGGGGACAAGAGTAAAAGAAAAAGAAAAAGAATTCGAACTGAAGGAAAAGTTAATCCGGATTCGAAAAGAGAACAACTTCCAAATGACAAGAAAAGGCATCAAGGGAAAAAGCGTAAGAACGATCCGAAGCCTGAGTTAAACGAGGAAGAAATTAAGAAGCAAATCAGCGAGACACTTGATCGCTTGAAAGGAACAGGTAAGTCCAAAGCTTCAAAGCATAGAAGAGCAAAGAGAGATGCAATCTCCCAGCAGTTAGAAGAAGAAGAAAGAAAGAGAGAAGAAGAACAAAAAGTACTGAACGTAACGGAATTCGTTACAGCGAACGAATTGGCATCCATGATGAGTGTTAGCGTCAATGATGTGATTTCGGCATGTATGAGTTTGGGGCTTTTTGTGTCAATTAATCAAAGATTAGACGCTGAAACTTTAAGTATTGTTGCTGAAGAATTTGGCTTCAAAATAGAATTTACCACCGCTGAAGTCCAAGAAGCGATTCAACAAGAAGAGGATCCAGAGGATACACTCGTGGAAAGGCCTCCTATTGTTACGGTAATGGGACACGTTGATCACGGTAAAACATCGCTACTTGATTACATTAGAAAAACAAATGTAATCGAGGGTGAGGCCGGAGGAATTACACAGCATATCGGAGCTTACAGTGTAGAAACAGAAAGTGGTAAAAGAATTTCATTCTTAGATACACCAGGTCACGAGGCTTTTACCGCCATGCGTGCAAGAGGTGCACAAGTAACGGATGTTGTCATTATTATTGTGGCTGCAGACGATGATGTGATGCCACAAACGAAAGAGGCAATTAACCATGCACAGGCTGCTGGTGTGCCAATGGTATTTGCTATCAACAAGATTGATAAGCCAGGCGCAAATGTTGATAAGATTAAAGAGCAACTTTCCCAAATGAATATTTTAGTTGAAGATTGGGGAGGTAAATATCAAAGCCAGGAAATTTCAGCGAAAAAAGGAACGAATATCAGTGAATTACTTGACAAAGTTTTATTAGAAGCTGAACTTCTAGAATTAAAAGCCAACCCAGATAGGAATGCCAACGGAGCAATTATTGAAGCCAGTTTGGATAAGGGTAAAGGTTATGTGACAACTTTAATTGTTCAAGGTGGAACAATGAGAGTTGGAGATATATTAATCGCTGGAAGTCATTACGGTCGTGTTAAAGCAATGCATGATGAAAATGGTGAGAAGGTAGTGGAAGCTGGTCCATCTAGGCCTGTTTCTGTTCTTGGCTTAAGTGGCGCACCAAGTGCAGGTGATAAGTTCAATGTACTTGATGATGAAAAAGAGGCCAGAAGAATCGCTACCAAGCGGGAGCAATTAAGACGTGAGCAAGGTGTTAAAGCTCAAAAACATATTACTCTCGATGAGATCGGTAGAAGGTTAGCTATAGGTGACTTTAAAGAATTAAACCTGATTGTAAAAGGAGATGTTGATGGCTCTGTTGAGGCTCTTTCTGATTCTTTATTGAAACAATCCACTGAGAATGTTCAAATTAATGTCATTCATAAATCGGTAGGTCAAATTTCAGAGACAGATGTGCTTCTAGCGACTGCCTCAGATGCGATAATTATTGGATTCCAAGTTAGACCATCTTCCAGTGCACGTAAGCTAGCTGAGAAAGAAGAGATTGATATCCGACTCTATTCAGTAATCTATGATGCTATTGAGGAAATCAAAGCTGCTATGGAAGGTATGCTTTCTCCGAAATTCGAAGAGAAGGTAGTATGTAATATTGAAATCAGAGAAACTTTCAAAATCTCCAAAGTTGGAACAATCGCTGGTTGTTATGTGCAAGAAGGTACAGTTAGCAGAAACACCAATATTCGACTCATTCGTGATGGAATAGTATTGTACACTGGTGAACTTGGTTCACTCAAGCGATTCAAAGATGATGTCAAGGAAGTGAAGGCCGGTTACGAATGTGGTCTCAATATTAAGAACTTCAACGACATTAGAGTTGGCGATATTATTGAAGGTTACGAAGAAGTTGAGGTAAAAAGAAAATAGACCCTAAAGTCTAAACTCCTCGCTTCAAACGGCTGCCATGAGCTTGGCGATGTCTTTCATGAGTAAATTGCTTCACCAGAGCTGCTTTCGGATTACCAATACAAATAATCTGTCACCCTTAGCCTGACGAAGAATAGACCTATTTGTGTTCATTCCAATGTTTTTATGAGTAGTGTATCACCTTTTGTATCCACAGGACTGATCAATAAGTCGATTCAGGTGAACTGTGATCCTTTCTGAGTGAAAGAAGGGTAAACCTAGTACTCGACCTTATCCTTTACAATGTAAGAATTGGGATAAAACGGCTTGATTTCATTGTGGAATTTCAATGCTTCCAGTTTAGACTTAAAATCTCCAACTCTAACTTTGAAATAAGGGGATTGAGGAATTATATAAGTCTCAGTTTCCCGAAATTGACTTGAAAAATTTGCTTCAGTGATAAGCGCATCGTTGTGACTATTGGTACCGCTTTGTGAAAAGATTTGAATGCGAAATCCATCAACTGTAGAAATCGTGTCACAATAATGTTTATAGTTTGCCAATAACTTAGTTATCGAAGGATCTTCATAAATAATAAGATTGCCCTTAGAAACGTCCATCGTGCTATCCACCAATTGCGCTCGAATGGCCTCATTTATAGTAGACTTTTCTTTGGAAGGATACAGTCTCCAGTCTTTGTCTTGGTTTTGAGTATATGCAAATAATGGAAGTCCGAAAAAAATAATTATGGCAAACTTTCTCATGAGCAATACATTGCAATATTCATGCAAATAT
>JALEGO010000188.1 GCA_022763165.1 Flavobacteriales bacterium | reverse complement strand
CCAGACAGGGCCTTTCAGTTCAGACGTGGGATTTGTATGAACATATATTGGGAGCTGACGCTTCAAAATACAATAGATTGCTGAGTATAGGTGGGGATGGATATGAAGATGGTCCTGATGAGGGAGAGAAGCAAAACCGTTTTAAACCTGTATTGAAAGTGCTTGGACCATTTGAACTGCAACCTGGTCAAAGCAAAAAACATGTAATCAAAATGCCAAATTACATTGGTGCGGTTAGAACCATGGTTGTTGCTAAGAATGACAAAGCCTATGGTTCTGTTGAAAAATCGACTCCAGTGAAAAAACCATTGATGGTTTTGGGAACTTTACCTCGTGTTTTAGGCCCTGATGAAGAGATTACTTTGCCCGTAACGACCTTTGCCTTGGAGGATTACGTAAAAGATGTAACCATTACAGTTGAAGGCAATGGTTTCTTGGAAGTGCAAGGTGAAAAAACGAAAAAAGTCAGTTTTAGTGATATTGGAGATCGCCTCACGAACTTCAGTATGAAGGTTGGCCAAAGGTTAGGAACAGGTCAGGTGAAAGTGACTGCCAAGAGTGGAAAGGAAAAAGCGGTTTATTGGGTAGATGTAGAAGTGAGAAGTCCGAATCCTCCGGTAGTAGATGTTTACGATGGTGCAGTAGCCGCAAATGGCAATTGGAGCAAGGATTTTGCTCTGAACGGGATGCCTGGTTCACACAGCGCCACTTTGGAACTGTCATCAATTCAACCGATCAATATGGACAAGCGTTTGAAGTACTTGATTCAATATCCTCATGGCTGTGTTGAACAAACTACATCATCGGTATTCCCGCAGTTGTTTGTGTCTAATTTGATCAAATTGGATGGCAAGAAGAGACAAGAGATTGACCGAAATGTAAGAGCGGGTATCAAGAGGTTAACGAAGTTCCAAACCAGTGAAGGCGGATTAGCTTATTGGCCAGGAGGCTACAGCAGCAATGAATGGGGAACAAACTATGCAGGACATTTTATACTGGAAGCCAAGAAGAGAGGTTATAGAGTACCCAATAGTTTCCTAAACAACTGGAAGGAGTATCAGAAGAAGAAGGCCAGAATGTGGCTTGATGGTAGTAATGGCGATCAGTTGACTCAAGCCTACAGATTGTATCTCCTTGCCTATCATGGTGAACCCGAAATGGGCGCTATGAATAGGATGAGGTTGAAGACAGGTTTAAATAATACAGCAAAGTGGTATTTAGCCGCAGCTTATGAGCTAGCTTCGAATAGTAACGTAGCAAATGATATTGCTAAAACGGCTAATCTTGAAGTAACAAGTTATCGAGAGCTCTCGGGGACTTATGGAACGGATTTGCGTGATAAAGCCATTATTTTGCATGCTTGCGCCTTACTTGGCAAGGATAACTTATCCCAAGGATTGGCCAAAAAACTCTCGGATCAATTGGCAGCAGACAAGTGGTATAGCACGCAAACTACGGCTTATACCTTGTACGCCCTAACTAAATTCTATGAGGGAAGATCGGCTGATCAAGTCTTTGCATTTGAATACAAAATTGGTGATGGATCTTGGCAAAGTGCAAGCAGCAACAAATTCATTACTCACGTACGGTTTAAAGATTCAGAGCTGAAGGCTGGTAAGATCTCCATAAGAAACAAGTCGGGTAAAGAGTTGTTTGCAAAATGGAACGTACAAAGCACACCATTGCCTGGTAAAGAGGAGTCTGCATCGAACAACATGGAGCTGGCTATTTCTTATTACACTACAGAAGGGGAAAGCCTTGATCCATCAAACCTCGAACAAGGGCAGGATTTCATTGCTGAGGTAAGGATTAATAATACCTCCCCTGAAATGCTTGAGGAAATGGCACTGACACAAATCTTTCCTTCTGGATGGGAAATTCACAACTCTAGACTTGATGGTGATGGATATATGGGGCCTGGTGATCGCCCAACTTATATGGATATTAGAGATGATCGGGTGTACAGTTATTTTGATTTGTCCAAAGGTTCTTCCAAAACATTTAAGGTCATGCTCAATGCGGCTTATTTGGGTAAGTATTACCTGCCTGCAGTAAGCTGTGAGGCAATGTATGATGAATCGATAAATGCAAGAGAGAAGGGGCAGTGGGTTAATGTTGTGAAAGGCGGAGCGCTTTAAAAGTGATCCAAATAACTTTGAAATTCTGCGTTTTCAAATTTTGAAATGTCCTCATTATATTTATATAACTGCGGTTTTCCAAAATGTTCAGCCTTGAATTTCTTTGTTCTTTGAATCACAGGGCACTAGTGAAGTTCTTTTGTACTCGTCATCCTGAACTTGTTTCAGATCCTTTGCTGAGCTTATCGAAGTACCCCCAAACGCGAACAGCTTAAATGGCCTAGCGCTGCGAAGTGTGTTCACTTTAGTGAACAGCTCTTTCCTGCAAAGCAGGGAAAGCCAAGCACTGAGCATAGCGCCCAAGGTTTTAAACAAAACCTTGGGAGGCTCATAAAACAATGGCAACAAATAAAACATATCGATCAGCGACACTATTATCTCCTTTGATAGAAGGGTTGGTTTTGCTATACGAGACTTTAGTTTTGAGTTTTGTAAGATATGTACGAGCGAATCGCAGAAGACAAATCATTGCGGGACTTGGAATAGCCTTTTTAGTCTGGTTTTATTTTTGCCTTCCTCAACCGCTTTTTCAGGATCCCGTGAGTATTGTTGTTTTGGATAGAGATGGAGAACTGCTGGGCGCAAGAATTGCCGCAGATGAGCAATGGCGATTTCCACAATCTAACTTAAGTTCGGAGAAGTTTGAAAAAGCAATTGTGGCTTTTGAGGACAAACGCTTTTACTCCCATCATGGTATAGATCCTTTAGCTATGGCTAGAGCAATGCGCCTCAATATTTCTCAGCAAAGGGTGGTCAGCGGAGGAAGCACCTTATCTATGCAGGTCATACGTCTATCTCGAAAAGGCAAGGGGAGAACAATTTGGGAAAAATTTATTGAATTGATTTATGCAACAAGGTTGGAGTTGCGCCATTCTAAAGACGAGATCCTATCCTTTTATGCAGCCCATGCTCCTTTTGGAGGAAACGTAGTGGGTCTTGAGGCGGCATCTTGGAAGTATTATGGTCGATCCGCTGAGCACCTGTCATGGGCTGAGGCAGCAACTTTAGCTGTGTTGCCCAATGCACCAAGTCTTATTCACCCTGGAAAAAATAGGGAAAAGCTTTTAGAGAAGAGAAACTGGTTATTGGCCAAATTGTGCGAGAACAAAGAGATTGACTCTTTGACCTATCAGCTAGCCATCATTGAACCCTTACCCAAAAAACCACAACCTCTGCCCAATCATGCTTATCACCTTACGGAGAAAATGCGTAGCAAATTCGATCATTTAAATGCAAGCTATCTGCAAAGTACAGTTGATCTTAAGATCCAGGTTCAGGCAAATGAGGTAGCAAGAATTCACCATCAACGTTTGCGGCAAAACGGGATTTATAATTTGGCGATTTTAGTTACTGACCCTATGACCCATGAAGTTTTAGCCTATGTTGGCAATACACCTATTCGATCACTTGGACAGAGCGAAAAGCATGGGTATGATGTGGATATTATCACCGCGCCAAGGAGCTCAGGTAGTATTTTGAAACCCTTCCTATATGCTGCTAGTGTCGGAGAAGGGAAGATTACACCACGAAGTTTGCAGCCAGACATTCCAAGCTATTTTTCTGGATATACCCCTAAGAATTTTGATTTGAGCTATGCCGGAGCTGTGCCAGCAGATGAGGCATTGTTTAAATCCTTGAATATTCCAGCTGTACATCAACTTCAAAAATATGGAGTGCCTAAGTTTCACGCTCTCTTACAGGATTTGGGTTTGAACACGATTAATAGAGCTGCTGACAATTATGGTTTGAGTCTTATTTTAGGTGGGGCCGAAACCAATCTGTGGACTTTGGCAGGAGCCTATGGTGGTATGGCGCATTCCCTACAGTACTTTTGCAATAATAGCAGTCGGTATCATCCAAACTCTTTCAAAGGAGTAAGTGTCTTTAAAGAAGAATCTAAGTCTCGAGTGGAAGTTGAAAAGAGTTCAATATTAACTGCTTCTGGTATTCATCATGCTCTTGAGAGTTTGGTGGAGGCCAAACGTCCTGGTGCTGAGGCATATTGGAGAAACTTCTCGAGTTCTGGAAAGATTGCATGGAAAACTGGGACGAGCTTTGGCTTTCGAGATGCTTGGTGTGTTGGTGTTACCCCGCATTATGTTATCTCCGTTTGGACAGGAAATGCTGATGGTGAGGGTCGCCCTGGAAATGTTGGCTTGCTGGCGGCTGCGCCCATGATGTTTGATATGTTCAACCGACTTCCTCGTTATCAAGACTGGTTTGATGAACCATATGATGATCTCATAGACTTGAAAGTTTGCCGTGAAAGTGGTTTCAAAGCAAGAAGGGAATGTCCTAATATCGATACTTTGAGCATTGCAGAAATGTCTATCAATTCGGAACCTTGTCCTTATCACAGGGAAGTTTTTGTTGACCCCATTTCTGAGTTGAGAGTATCAGAGTCTTGTATGTCGCCTCAAGAAATGCAAACAAAATCATTTTTTCTTTTGCCCCCTACAATGGAATGGTATTATGCCAAGAGACATCCAAACTATGAGCGATTGCCAAACTTCAAAGAAGGTTGTGAAGATGTTGCTAATACTCATATTCAAAACATGCAAATCGTCTACCCAAATTATGGATCAAAAATTTCAATACCGATCAATCTGGATGAGACAGAGAGCAGTGTCGTGTTTGAAATTTCACATCGTCATAAAATGAACACCATTTATTGGCATCTGGATGATCACTTTGTTGGCGAAACTAAGGAGTTTCATCGCATGGCTTTAAACCCCAATCCTGGTTCACACAAAATCACTTTTGTGGATGAAAATGGAGAAAGCTTGACGAGGTGGTTTGAGATTTTGAAATAATCTATGGTCCACCTCCGTCATCATCATTGTTGATGACACCATTCTCTTCCAATTGTTCCATTCTTAAAGGCCAACCTCCAGGAATTGGATCTCCATTTTCATCTTCTTCCCAGTATCCTGGTTTTTTAACATAGAATCCGCTGACATCTTTTTCAAAATAGAAGTCTAAGAAAAGTTGATAATTATGCTCTCTCACTGCGGCAGCATCGAAAACATTGTGGATGCTTCTGTAGCCTTCAATACCCTCTTGCCAAACAAAGACGGACATCTTTTCTTTCTTACGACCAGCAATTGCCCCGAAACCCTTGACACCTCTTTTGGCGGCTGTAACCTGATCTTCTGTTATGTCTTGTCCATTATAAGGATCTCTTGCTCCGACACCTCTATCTATCACTGCTTGCCAAGCCTCTACGGCAGCCAAATCTGCGGGAGTCGTTGCCCAATCCACAACTAAACCACCTGCTCCAACGGCATCAACAGCATCATAGGCTCTATCGTGCAACCATGCTCCATAATCAACCGCATCTACAGGTGGTAGACTATAATCATAGGTTTCACTCAACGTTCCGTCTTTATTTAATTTATAAAGAGCAGTAGCTCCATAATAGAGACCATACTCTATCAACCAGTCATCTCTGGCATGGAATAATGTCACTGACTTTTCTTCATTAAATGTTTTAAGGCCACGTTCATCTACATCCCAATGGTTGGTTACGTATAATACTCCAGGCCCTCTCTTTCGGTCATATGAGTTCCATTGCATGTCATCGTGATGATGCATGTAGATTTCGGGTTCATCCTGACCTTCATACCAATTCACGATGTATGTCAAATGTTCTCTACCCTCCAATTCAATTCCATCAGTCACCCTATTCTCACTAAATGCATAAGGGCTATTCCATGGATAATCTGCTGTTCTAGGATCTAAAGAGAAGAATCTTCCAACTCTAGGATCATGAAGTCTTGCATTGTAGTTAATAGCATTTCCTTTTCCTTTGACTTCATCATCATGTTCTTGAGCCTGGAATGAGTATCTATAATTTTTTATCACGTAATTTCGTTCATCTAAGCGAACCCCAAAAGCACTGTAATCCGTAGCAGATAGAATATCTGGCATATAATGATCCACGTTTCCTGAGCCATTATCCTTTGGAAGTTTTTTGTCAGAAACTACGGTTATTACGTTGTTCAAATGGTTATTTAGTTCATAGTGACGATCCCCGATATTATGATACGCAGGAGCTCTCTTGTTCCCTTTACTTGGTCTTGGTATTGATGATCCAGAAGGTTTTAGGATAGATATGCTTTGAGCATTTCCTACAGCGTCTTTAATTGCACCGAAAAGAGTTACAGGTTCAGCATATTTACCTAACCTTTTTGAGCCATATATGTTTCGTTCAGTAACTTGGAATGTGCTTGTTTTACCTGAGTTTCCTCCTATTTGTACAGGCTTTTTGGAAATACCTTTTTTATAAACAGCTAATACTTTTCCGGATAGTTCTGTTACATAGTAAAACGAATATAACCATGTTCCACTGCTGGTATAAACATGTTTGGCGATCCTGTTACCATTCGAATTGTAGTCAAACTTTAGGTTTTTCTTCGCAGAACCCGCAACTCGTTTAATTTCCTTTATACGCCCATTGGTATGCCATATAATTTCTGAAATACCTTCAATAGAGTCTTTTACCAATTCCCCAATTTCAGAATACTTATAATTGCTTCCTTCAAGAATTGGAAGATTCGGATCGATGAAATCAATTTGATCATCTAAATCATCATCAAAGAGATTCGGAGCGATAGCATCAGTGAGGTAGAACAATTTGTTTTGTAGCTTTTTAGGGCTTTGGGCTTGAGGGTCATCTACATGGTAGTGGTACGAGACTTGATCAATCATTTGTCCATTACTATTGCGTCTTGATTGATATTCAATATTTCCATTTCCATCATATCTGAACTTATTCTCATAGATTTTGAGGTCGGTGCTATTGCTGCCCCAACTATTACTAGTTAAATCTAGGTTTTGCCATGCATTTGCAAGAGATAGTCTATTGAGCTCATCATATTCATAGACAAACCCATTTGGTAGTGGATCCATTGTAGCAGAGTCCCTTATAGTAGTAATGATGCTGCTCATGTTTCCAGTAAACAACGGTTTGGTTTGACTTACCAAGTTGGAGTTTGTGAGGTCTGCTTGAAATCTGTTCGGAATCACATCCCATTTTTGTTTATGATGAATTGGAGTGTAATCCCCAGGATAGTAATTCAATGTATATCCAAAAGCATCCTTGGCAAATAATTGATTGTTGTTATTGGCATTAGCCATTGCATCTTGTCCAGGGTCTCTTGATGCATCCAAAGTATTGCTGTTTGCACCTTTAACCCAGTTTTTCAAGTGATATGTGTAATCAATACCTTGAACTTTGTTTTCCCCAAGTTCAAGTCTTGCAACAGTATTGTGCATATGATAATAGTAATGTGCGTCTTGATCATAATGTAGTTTGTCTGATGATGTTTGTACTTGAGTAAGCCTATTGTCTTCATCATAACTGTATTTATGGTAAAAAGCATCTAATTGATCTTCTTGATATTGTATTCCATTAACATTGTGGCTTACAATATCAAAATCATATGTTAACTTTTTAAATCTTTGTGTGGTGATGTTTACTTTAGGGTAATCTTGTAAAACCTCTATTGCATTGCCGTGAATGTCATAGGCAACATGAGTAGCATTGGCATAAGCGTTCGTTGAGCTATAAACATCATGATATGTAGTTGTTGCAACTCTTTTTCTTGCGTTTGTTGCTTCAAAGTTATTGGGTAAGTTTGAAGCAATTGATGATGGAATTTCATCATAGAAAGTTTGTGATACCTCAGTTCTTTGGCCTGTAGAATTGTTAAGGAATGCTGTCAAATTATTGTCAGCAAGCACATTTGGATTATAGTATCCTTGTACATAATCTCCAAAAATGTCCGTGAAGCGGGTTCCACTGGAATTTTCTCGCTTTTCTCCACCTTCAATTGTTCTGGCCAATTCATCATACTTGGTGTATGAATAACTGTTTTTGTTAAATTGTTTGGTGTTTTGGGATAGCGTGATTCTACCAATTTGATCATACCAAAATCTTTGAGAGATTAGTCCAGCTCCATCTTCAATGGTTCTGTTGTATCCTTTAGGTGTTGTTCCAGCACCGTTGTATTTTCCAGCCACAAAACCTTTGGTTCTGGAAGAGAAGTGAATGGTGTTGATATCCATATCAGCTGGATCAAGTTGTCCATTAAGGTTATCATCGATGTCCATTCCTTGAAATCCACCAGAGGAAAGTGATGCGGTATAAATATCATTGTTGGGGTAGATAAAATCTTTAGATTTTAAAAGCGCCCCAGAATTGCCCACAATATATCCATTGATATCATCATGGAAGAAAATGTCTTTAAAGTTGG
>JALEGO010000187.1 GCA_022763165.1 Flavobacteriales bacterium | reverse complement strand
GGCTTGATGCTCCAAATAGTTTTACGGTATCATCTCTAAAACACTTGAATTGATCCGAACCGGCTATTGATTTAGGGAATGGATTTCTAATCACATGAACAGTATCTCTGTTTTTAGGACAATAACCGTTGTGAATGACCCATTCAAACATGTGGGTTCCTACACCAAGATTTGAAATTGAAGAATTGGCGTTCAGAGAATCGCTGATAAGTGCTGTATCTCCGCTCATAACATACCAAACTCCATAAGCTGGGTGAATAGGAACTACAGCATTTAAAGCAGTATCTCCAAAACAAATCCTTATACTATCCCCCGCATCCGCTCCCACATCTGGAGCAAAATAAACCTCAACTTCGGAACTGTCAAAACAACCATTTGATTCCACTACAACAGTATACACGATTGTATCAAAACCCGTTGAGTTATTGATTACCCAAGGCTGAGACACACTGGTTCCACTCAAGTTAATACCTGGAGTCCAGTTGTAGTTGTAGAAAATGTAGTTTGAATCTAATGTCAATTGAATCGAATCATTATGACAGACTGTTGAATCCTGATAGGATATTCGAGGCAAATACTCTTTTATCAATCGAATGGAGTCGATGGCTCCAGGGCAATATGCATTGGTAACAGACCAAGTCAACACATACTCGCCATCTTTGATATTAGTCACTTGGCTGTAAGGATTAATTGTGTCAGCAATGAAAATATTTGCTCCGTATACCTGAGACCATATTCCTTGATTGGGCTGAAATGGTGTACTTGCTAAAACAGCTGTATCACTATTACATACATAAATAGTGTCATCTAAGATATGAGCACTTGGGCTAGGTGCGAAAACTATACTAAGCGTATCGTATCTATAACAACCATTACTTTCTACAATTAGATCGTAGCTCAAGGTATCCAAATTACTTTGCGCATTGATGATCCATGGCTCACTTATAGCAGAATCACTCAAATTGATACCTGGACTCCAAGAATAATTGTAAGACAAATTATTACTGTCGAGAACAATGTGTATGGAATCTCCAGAACATACTGAAGAATCCCCTAAGATCTCTGTTGGCAAATATTCTTTTATTAGGAGAATTGTGTCCTGATCAGCAGAGCAATAATCATTGGAAACCTGCCAACTAAGCAGATGAGCTCCATAAGCAACGTTTAATACGGAAGTGTTTGGATCTATACTATCCACTATAGTGAGGTTACCATAATTCAACGCCCATATTCCTGTATCAGGATATATTGCAACATTACCAGAGAGAGAAGTATCCAAATCGCATACATAAAGGGTATCATCTAGAATATTGGCATCTGGACTTCTGGCCAAAATAACATTAAGACTGTCTTCACTAGAACAACCATTGCTTTGAACCAATAAACCATACGTTAGTGTATCAAAATTCGTCTGGCTATTATTAATCCAAGGCTGAGATATCAATGAATCACTCAAGTTAATTCCTGGGGTCCATGTATATTGGTAGGAGACCTTGTTGCTATCCAAAAGAATCTGTATAGAATCTCCCGAACAAACAAATGTGTCTCCAAACAATTCTACTGGAAAATACTCTTTGATTAGCGTTATAGTATCGTTGTCAGATCCACAATATGCATTTGCAACATTCCAATTCAATTGATGCTGCCCTAAACCAATATTTGAAACCTGAGATTTTGGATCAATACTATCAGCTATAGTAGGGTTGCCGTTTATGATTGTCCATATACCAGTATCCGGATAAACTAGAAGAGCAGCGCTTAGAGCTGTATCAGAGGCGCAAACGTAGATGGTATCATCTAAAATTTGTGCATCTGGAAGCGGAGCAAAAAGATATTCTATTGTATCGGAATATAAACAACCGTTCCTATCAACAGTCAAAGTAAATGACAAGCTATCTATCGTATCTGAGATATTGATCAACCATGGTTGCGCGATTGTGGAATCGGAAAAATAGGATCCTAAATTCCAATTGTACAAATAGTTGCCATTTAAACCTCCCTGATTCGGTTGAATTGAGTCTAACTCGCAAAGCATTCCGTCCGCTGGCCAGATTGAATCCGTAAACTGAACAGGAATTAAGATTTCCGCCAAACTTGAAGGACACATACATGGGTTTACTGTGCCATCAATTACTGCAATTAACGAGCAAGACTGACTATTCAGTACTTGAACCGTTGTATCAAAGTGAAGAGTATCCATAGCTGCCATGATACTATTTAAAGCAATAGTGTTTCTCAAGCTATCAGAAGTCGAATACACACCATTTCCATCAGAATCATCATAAATAGAAACGGTCGTAATATGTCCACTAATGATGGACTGTCCAAAATTGATGATATCAAAGGAAAGGTTGATATCTTCAGTATTCCCATTGGCAGCTACAATAGCAGCTTGCGTATTAATCAGTACCAGTTCATTTTTATCAATAATCAAAGTGTCTTGAGCATCTCCATTATCAAACGAGAAATTACAGACTTTCGCTGTAGCAGGGCAACTGATGTCAATATTCTCTTTTGTACTAAAATATACTGGCAACGTATCGCAGGTTAAAGAATCTTTATTTCCGAATATCTCAAATGTAAAATGAACTGAATCACCTTGACTTACAAGAGTGTTTGGCATAAACCACGTAAGCAAAATTTGATTATTAATCGTATCCATTTGAGGAGTTGATGTACCGGGAGGATGACTAATACCAACGAAAGAACCATTCAAATATTCGAGATATTCAGGTAATAAAACTGTTATTTCATCATTATTCCCTACAGAATCAATATCATCAGGAACTACCACTATCTCTACGATTGATGAATTCGAACATGGGCTATATGGACCAATACTGACTGAAATATCATTGTGATATGTTTCAACTATCGTGTCGGTTTCAAACGCCAAGGCCGAAAAATAACGCTCTTCCAGGGCGTTGCCACAAGAATCAGTACTGATTACTCGAAATCCAACAATACTATCTGCCTGATAATCACAACTTGTTACTACTCCAAATTTGATAGCAAATTGATTTAACGGGTTGTTATAAAAACTTAGCAGCTTGTCTGTTGTATTGAATAAGTTAGCCGCTGACAAAGACCAGCTAAACTTATTATTGGGCAGCGTAACCGGGTCGGATATTGTGTTATAAGATCCGCTCAAAGGATATTTGAATTCAGTAATACCCGAGACAACACTCAAGCCAGTAACTAATTCCGCTACAAACTCTACTCCATAAACACCTTCTTCACCGACATTCGTAATGGTAGCCTCATAAAAACTTGTATCACAGAGCGCCAGTTTTTCATCTGGACCATCAACACTGATTTGAACTTGACCTTCAGGTAAACCTCTAATTATCAGAGTGTCTTGTTGAGGAATATTACAGGAAATTGCATCAGCAATGGTCATTGGAAAAGTGTCACATGCAAAACCTGTAAAAACAAACATCGTATCGTCCTTACAATCACTGTATGCGGCCTCAAGTCTGTATTTAGTTATTGAGTCACGCTCAAAGGTGCCTATATGATAATAGCTATTTACACTAGTGAGTGTATCACCATGAGTTAAGTCAATAAAATGACTTGGGATGATCTTTCCAGAATTATTGTATAACAAAATCCATGAATAATTAGCATTAGTGGTAGACGTGTTAGTCACTTCAAATTCCCAGCTAGGATCTTCGGAAAACTGAATTGTTGGAAAAGTTGGTTCAACATCTAATTCAGGGCCTCTAACAGTCAAAGGTCTGCTAGCAACTTTATAATAGGAAGAATAGTTTGTATCCAGATTAGCAATTTCATCTTGAGGATCATATTTCACTGAATGCACCGTGTAATCTGTTACATTTACAGGCACTGAACAATCCATTTCATATTGTACATAAATGTAATGATGCCATCCCTCATCACCCTCATGAATTAGTCCTCCATTAGCAATATAAGCCTGATCCAAATCAAATTCCAATATACCACTTGCAGGATTTGGATTTACTGGATTTATATTAAACCATCCAGAACCTGGAGAGACACCGGTTCCTCCTGTTCTATATTGATAAATTCTAGCACTTTTATATTTAAACCCAGTTATGGGTGGAACATAAATTGTAAAAGAATCTAAGTTCATTATATTTCTGTACTCATATTCAAATAAGTTTCCTCCATGCATTCCGTAGGAACTAGGACCTACACTCATTCGAATAGATTGTCTTTGCTCTATATCAGAACAGTAGGGAACCACAGTAGACCCATGAGCATAATTCTGAACACGATAACCAATTACCCTTCCAACATTGAAATATGGGCGACACATGATTTTCAAGGAATCATGTGAAGGTAATACTGAATCAGAGGCATAAAACTCGTTCATCGTGGTGATATTTTTTAATGCATTCCATCCCAAATTATTCGCCACGATATATCGATTCTCCAAAAGCAAAGAATCATCCTGCTCATAAACAAAGTTGGCTGGTAAACTAGGTGAACAGTTTGTCAAACTATTTACTGAAAAGTCATACAAGTCATTGACATTCGATCCTGTTGTGGAGCTGCTGTAAGCATAATTACAAGCATGTGAAACTCCTGTACTCACGTCATAAATTGTGATGTCATTGCTGATACTTTTTAAATCAGTGCCATTGGTCAATAAAATCTCACCATATAAATTTTCCCAATGAGGATGGGTTGCATCTGTGATTACGCGTCCCTTGAATTTTTGCAAAATGGTATCGCCAAAAAGAAAGAGGTCTTTTTGAACTTTGTCCATATCCAAAGCACCAGACGCATCTGGAATTCCATCATTGTCGTTATCCGGTAAACCATAATTCTCACGCTCAAAGGATTCCTCCATTACTCCAAGTCCTAAGTTACATGGACCTGGACACAGCACAAAAACAGAGTCAAATTTGCAATTGGCTTGCATTTCACAAACATTTGCACAAGTGGTATCATTGGTATAATATGCTCTAAAATAATAAGGCAATGAACCATAACCTCCACCCGTAAATGCACAATTGGGTGCATTACAATCCGCTACCAACTCAAATTGAATCTCTGACCTTGTTCCATACCAATTTGAGAAATATGCGATAATTGTATCTCCTGATTGGGAAGCGGAATACGGGTTAATTACACTAGTGCCGTTGGGGTGGACCCATTTTATTTCACTCAGATTCCCTGACCATTTGAAACATGGCGGCATTTCAAATTCCATTCTGTAGTGTCTTGAAGGATGATTGGCTAGTGTATTTCTGTGGTAACTTACGAAAAATGTAAAGTCTACTGTATCCCCACCTTCGACCTCTCCTAAAGGCCTTGATTCCGTATACAAACCTAAATCATCGCCTGGATACAACAACCAGGAGTTACGGGCATGTATTTCATTCCCACATGTTCCTGGTGTATACCATAACTGATAGTATATCCTGTTCGCTAGATACCTTAGGTTCTGATTCCCAACATTACAAGAAAGTCCTTCACAACAGTTATAACTGTCAAACTCTATGAAAACTGTATCATTAGGATTCAACAGTGGTATAATAACTTGCACCATTCGGGCATCTGTTATACCCGGTGCGACTGCGTTCAAACAACTATATCCTGCACCAAACCAAATTATTGAGGGATTAGCTTGTTGCAAAGGCCCGTTGACTCCAATCCTATATTTAAATGAAGCCGTATCAAATTTTGCCCGACTCCCTCCATCATATTGTCGGAATCTTATTCGAACATTCGAAGCAAACGCCAAGCCTTGATTGATAACCTGCATACTGTGATGATTCACTTCTCCCCCACCAATACAAGATTTTTGTTCTGGAAAATGATGATATTTCAAACTTACCGAAGCTTGTGTAACCAAAACATTGCAAAAACCATTATTGCTTTGACAAACCATACCATTACAACCCCAACCCACGATGATCTTTGATTCAATATCATCACAAGCATTGACCGTGAAGTATTCGATGACATAAATTGATTCCCCATATTCTAAAAGGCTGTCGCCATCTCCAACATTCACAAAATCAGCAGAAGTCAACCAAATTGTATCAGATCCTGAATTCACATAACCTTGACTTGTACTATCAATGATAATGTCTCCAGTAACTTGTTTATCTAGAATAAATAATGATTCAAGTCCACCTAAACCGGTGTTTGTAACTGTAAAAGATCTCCAACCAATAGAATCTTTAAACGAATTTATGAGCTGATTCGAATCAATTGTAAATACAAGGTTTGGAATACTCAGGTTAAATGGAATTTCATTTAAATCCGTTGCGGTATCACCTGAAGTCGTGACAGTATTCTCAATTACAAGGTCATTGGATTGACCTTGATATCCAATAATACTGCAATCCGCTGAGATATTGAAAAACAATTCTGTTGTATCATTGGCAGGCAAATTGGCAACCAAGAATACTGGTGAGTTAAGATTGAAAATATTGAATTCAGAACCTCCTATGATCGTACCAGGTACATATTGTGCACCAGGCGGAATATCCAAGTGTATCTGTGCATTGGATATAGGAGCATTGGTATAG
>JALEGO010000186.1 GCA_022763165.1 Flavobacteriales bacterium | reverse complement strand
GGATTATCAGGATCGGAAATATCATAAATGTATAAACCATCGTAATAATGACTTATAAACAAATAATTGTCCCGAAGCATAACATTATGGGGTATTGAAAGATTCGTGTCTACATTAGAAAACACCGTACTTCTTACGTTTATATTTGATAGATCTGAAACATCAATAATTTTAACATGTGTTCCCCATGTTTCATCGGCCATTACATAGGTCTTTCCATCATTTGATAACCAGCCAGCATGATTGTATCCCTGATAAGGATAACTA
The DNA here is from genome assembly GCA_022763165.1 of Flavobacteriales bacterium. Classification (GTDB taxonomy): domain Bacteria; phylum Bacteroidota; class Bacteroidia; order Flavobacteriales_G; family JALEGO01; genus JALEGO01. Next base: position 11,970 of record JALEGO010000186.1, on the reverse strand, counting down.
TTGAGAACAGCTAACTGACTGGGATTTGAGGCATCTGAAAACTCATAAACGAAGAGACCAGAGTTGCCTACATTGATATAAGCAGTATCATTTCTAACAAATATATCATGTACAGCTTCGTTAAAATTCAAATGGCCGATTTCCATTGGAGATTCCGGGTTACTAATATCAAAAACCATTAAAGGCTTACCGGGATTAAGATTACCACAGGCATACAACTTCTTCTTATTAACATCTATAAAGATATTATGCGCTCTTGAAAAGAATGCATCAGAATCATAAACAATCGGTGCTGAGTCTGGTAAAAAGCTTAAATCTGCTATACGAAAAGTACTTGGTCCTTCATCACAAACAATGTATAGATATCCATCGAAATCGTGATAATCCCTATGAATTACTTGTCCCCCTTGAACTTTACCAGGGATAAAGACAGCTTCATAAATGTTTTGAGGATCACTCAAATCAAAGATATGTGTTCCTGCAGTTGTACCTATGACACCATACTCAATTCCATCCTCAACAAAACCCCAAACTTCATTATAAACATTATCAAAAGCGAAGGATCCAACAAGACTTGTATCCTCCCAATGATACTCTAAGCTTACATTCAAACTGTTTTGTGAATGCACTCTGAATGCAACGGTAATAATAAGAACCAAAGCAACCGGAATCCAAAAGTTTTTCATGCGAATAATTTGATCATGAAGATACGCAATCTTTTAAAAACTGGACTTTTCAAAGGGCTAAACCTAAAGAGATGATATAAGACCTTTAACAAGAGTTGTCATATTAGGCTCTGCTGCTTCCGCCACTCTCTGAACATCTTCGTGTGTTACCTCAACAATTTTACCAGGCACACCAAGATCAGTGATTATAGATACGGCAAAACAAGGAATTCCCATGTGTCTGGCTGCGATGACTTCAGGAACAGTGGACATTCCAACTGTGTCTCCTCCGATGGCTCTGACATAACCATACTCCGCTGGAGTCTCCAAACATGGACCCGAAAGTCCAACATAAACTCCTTTTTGAACTGAAATGTCATTGTCTGAAGCGATTTGCTCAACTCGAGCTAATAATTTTTTATCATATGCCTCGCTCATATCAGGGAACCTCGGTCCAAGTTCATTGATATTCTGTCCCATTAATGGATTGGTGGGAAACAAATTGATATGATCACTGATCAGCATGATATCACCAATTTCAAAGTCTGGATTCACACCGCCACTGGCGTTGGAAACAATCATTGTTTTCACCCCAAGAAATTTCATTACTCTAACAGGAAATACCAGTTCTTGCATGGAGTACCCTTCATAGAAGTGAAACCTGCCTTGCATAGCTACAACGTTCTTACCTCCCAGCTTTCCAAAAATCAGTTTACCACTATGTCCTTCCACAGTCGAGACCGGAAAATTCTCAATTTCTTCATATGGAATTGCATGTTCCGTTTCAATTTCTTTAACCAAACCCCCAAGACCTGTACCTAAAATTATTCCTACTTCAGGAGTGAAATTCACTCTGGATTTGATAGCATCAGCTGTTTTTTTAATCGTTTCTAACATATCTTCTTAATATTTCATCAAACTTGGCTTCATCTTGCGAATTAAAAACTACCTCAACAGGCATAACGTAAATCGGTAAATCTTGAATTTCCGTTTTGAATTCCTGCAGACGCATGGCATCCTTCTCAGTTGTGACAAGCACCTTATTTGCGCCTGCGAAATTAGAGAATATTTCACGAATTCGAAGAATATCCTTAAGCTTAAAATTGTAATGATCTCTAAAGCTGACTTCCTTCACCGATTTGAAAATTGTTCTTAGGTGATTGTGAAGTGAAATTGGGTTGGCGATTCCAGTTATTGCTATACAGTCTTTTTGAAAGGTGTCGATAGCATCTCGCGTAAATAAATGATACAGCTTTCCATATCCGAATTGCGAGTATAGCACTGGTTTCCCATATTTGCTTTCATAAAGTTGTCGATGCTCGACACGTTCTTGTGTGCTTAATTCTGGGCATTTAGTGAATATTATTACATCTGCCCTTTTCGCTCCAAGAGGCCATTCTCTAAGTTTACCGGAGGGTAAAGGAAAATCTTTGAGAAAAGGGCGATTATAATCACTAAGCAGAATATTCAAGCCTGCATCGATTTTTCTGTGTTGAAAAGCATCATCATAAAGCACCAATCCACTTGTGGCTTTACTCTCAATTACCTTTGTTGCATGAACTCTATCCTCATCGACAAAGATATCTGCATCTGAATTATTTGTTTTCAATTGTAAAGGCTCATCCCCCACTTCCTTTGCCGAATGAGAACTCAAAACCTCAATATGGCCTTTGGTAAGTCTGCCATAACCTCTGCTGACAACACTGACCTGAAGTCCCATTTCAGTGAAATATTTAATCAAATAATCAATATGAGGGGTTTTTCCAGTGCCTCCAACACTTAAATTCCCAACTACAATTGATTTAATTTTGGGACGGTAGGAAGAGTATAAGCCGTGGTCATAGCATAGATTCCTAATGTGAAGGATCATTCCATAAATAATTGAAAAGGGAAACAATAGAACCTTAATGAAACTCACGAAATCTTTTTAATCTTGTTATCTGTAACGGGTAAAATTAAGATTATATGACAATTCGTGACATTATAGGAGCAATTGAAGAAGTTGCACCCCCTGGTTTGCAAGAGTCTTACGACAATGCAGGCTTAATCGTTGGGAATCCAAATGCAGAAGCGAAAGGAGCGCTTCTCACACTAGATGCAACTGAAGAAATAGTCGATGAAGCAATACAAAAAGGCTGTAATTTAATTATTGCACATCACCCCATTGTGTTTCGCGGTTTGAAAAGAATAACTGGAAGAAATTATGTGGAACGCACGATTATTAAGGCTATAAAAAATGATGTTTCGATTTATGCCTGTCATACAAATCTGGACAATGTGGTCTGGGGAGTAAATGCTAAAATTGGCGAAAAAATCGGCTTACTAAATACCAAGGTTTTGAGCCCTAAACCCAACACACTGTCCAAACTATTCACCTTTGTCCCGAAAACTGCTGTGGATAAGGTGAGGACTGCAATTTTTGAAAATGGCGCAGGAAAAATTGGAAACTATGATAGTTGCAGCTTTAATATAGATGGTCAAGGTACATTTAGAGCTCAGGAGGGTAGCAATCCGCATGTGGGAAATATTAATGAGCTTCACTTTGAAGACGAAGTAAAGGTAGAGGCCGTTTTTCCAACAGTGTATCTTTCAAAGGTGGTGGCTGCGCTGAAATCAGCTCATCCATATGAAGAAGTAGCTTATGACATAGTAGAATTACAAAATTCTAATAAGGATTTTGGAGCTGGGCTCATTGGTGAACTTAAAGATGAAATGCCCATTAAATCATTTTTAAATCATTTGAAGCAATCAATGAAATTGAACTGTATTAGATTTACTCATGGGCCAGAAAAGATTAAAAAAGTGGCTGTTTGCGGTGGATCCGGAAGCTTTTTACTTGGTCAGGCAAGAAGACAAGGTGCACAAGCTTTTATCACGGCAGACTTTAAATACCATGAGTTTTTTGATGCAGAAGACCAAATTGCGATTTGCGACATTGGACATTATGAGTCAGAACAATTCACAAGTGAAGTTTTTTCAAGCATTCTTACAAAAAAATTTCCTAACTTTGCACTCCGAAATTCGGAAATAAATACGAATCCAATAAATTACTTTTTCTAATGGCTAAAAAAGCAGATCCAAAAGTAGAAATCAGTACTGAAGAGAAATTGAAAGCTTTATTTGAGCTTCAAATGGTTGATTCCTCAGTAGATAAAATCAGAACTGTTAGAGGTGAACTTCCTTTGGAAGTCCAAGATTTAGAGGATGATGTTGAAGGTTTGGAAACCAGAATAGGAAATCTGGATGATGAAATCAAAACCCTTGAGAACAACATTTCAGAAAAGAAAAACGCCATTAAAGAGTCTCAGGCACTCATTAAAAAGTATGAGTCTCAACAAAACAGCGTCCGAAATAATAGAGAATTTGATTCACTTACTAAAGAAATCGAATATCAAAATTTAGAAATCGAGCTGGCTGAGAAAAGAATTAAAGAATACACGGCTAACATTGAGGCTAAAAAGGAAGTTGCTGATGAATCAAAAAAAGCTCTCGATGAAAGAAAAGGCGATTTAGATCATAAAAAGAATGAGCTAAACGAGATCATTGCAGAGACTGAAAAAGAAGAAGAAGCACTTATCAAAAAGTCAGAAAAAGCTGCAAAGAAAATTGAAGAACGATTGGTTGCTGCATATAAAAGAATCCGAGGAAATGCAAGAAATGGTCTAGCAGTTGTGACGGTTCAACGTGACGCTTGTGGCGGTTGTTTCAACAAGATCCCACCTCAGAGACAAATGGATATCAAACAACACAAAAAAGTAATTGTTTGTGAACATTGTGGAAGAATACTAGTGGATGAGGCAATAGCAGAAAAAGCTTAATCATCACATTTTAAATGACATTATTTGAAGGCCCTTTTTGGGCCTTTTTTTTGTTAAACTTTTGATTGGTAAAATAGGTAGACTGAGTTGTCAAGGCTTAAATAGATGTCTTCGCTTTATTTCATTGTGGTCGACATGATGGGAGTACTGAATAAGCAGATGGATTCGTTGGAAAAACAAACCAACAAACTTTCATTATCTGTTAAATACTCTCCTTAAACTAAAAAAGCCCCTAAAAGGGGCTTATGATATAATTCTAGTAAGAACCGTTCTCAAAACCTAAAGCCAATGGTTGTTACGATTCTATTATTACTAAAACTCAATTCAGTTGGTTCAATAATTTCATCACTATACAAATAATAGTTTTCTTTGAATGAGGTCAGCGAATAAGCTAAATCCAAATAAAAGTTCCGATTTCTATATCCAGCTCCTATAGAATAGGTTGTTTTCTCAGATACGTTATTCACGGCTTTATTGTAAGGATTCATTTGAAGTGCGTATCCTGCTCGAATAGCAAAGGGATTTAATCTCCATTCGGTTCCTAAGCGGACTTCATGACCTGCAACATAGTTATCTTTTATGGTTTGGTTTTCTGTAGCAAATCCATAGTTATCGCTTCTAAATTTTGCCTGGCCAAAATCTGTATATGTATAGTCTACGCTCAATAGTCCCTTTTTACCGAAAAGCACTGCAGCACTTCCAGATGCTCTAAATGGTGTTGTTAAAGAATAATCAAATATTCCCTCAGGAGAATCGTATGTGAGTTCAGTCGAATCAACAAATAAAGTGTACATCGAGGCGCTCCAATTGTCTGTTAAGGAATACCACGTGGGTGTATGGATTGATGCTCCAAGTCTTAAATAATCGCTTGCTCTGTATATCATTCCAAGCTTCATATTGAAACCTCCTCCTCTTGTGGTCAGTTCTTCCGACAAATTATAGCGATCCACCCACGCAAGGGAATCAGATAGAGATGACGTTTCTCCAAAATTGCTGTCCCATGAATATCGCACTCTTGGAAATCCGATCGAACCTCCAATGTATAACTTATGACGGTAGTTTCCACCAAAGGCCAAAGTCGTTTCGCTGATTCTGCCTTCTGTTCTTACATTATTACTTTGTGTTTGACCATATCCAGGTATGCCTGAATAATATTGACCTTGGAATGAGTCAATTAAAAAGGTCTGCCAAGCCAAATTAGATCCAAACTCGTTAAAAATGCCATTTTCAATTTGATCTTTATAAACATCAAGCAAAGAGTTATTGTCATTGACTCCCTGGATGGCAAATTCTTGTTCTAAAGTTGTCGTTTTATTATGGACGATTCCAAAGTGTGTGCTCACCCAGTCAACACCATCTTTCTCATATGAAAGTACTAATCCAATGTTTGATAAATTGAATGCGCCTTCATATCCAGAAGAGCTCGTACCGAAATGATTTGAGTTGACATTGTTAAATATGGCCTGAGTCGAAAATTCCAATTGAGATTTTCTAAAAACCGCAATTCCAGCTGGATTAACAGGAATCATTGACATATCTCCACCTAATGCACCAAAGGCTCCTCCAAGTCCTACATAACGGGCTGAGCCACCATGATCTATTCTTGAATACCTTAAAGCGTCAATTTCATTCTGAGCCACTCCGTAAAGCATTGATACACTCAGAAAAATGCTCAATATGTACTTTCCTCTACTCATTGCAATCTATTAATTTGCTGCCACTTAAGAGTGGCAGCATCATACATTAATTTCTATCTTCTTCCTCTTGAGGAACCTCCGGATCTTGATCCGCTGCTTCTGCTTGGGCTAGAACTTCTCATTGAACCACCGCTTCTTGAGGAACCTGAACTTCTCATTGAAGGCGTACTCCTAGAAGGAGAAGGACTTGAGAAAGATCTTGAACCTGACGATCTTGAGGGGCTTGCTGCCCTTGAGCTAGACCTTGAAGGCATAGTTGCTGACGATCTTGACCTAGAAGGGCTTGTCGCTGATGATCTTGTCCTTGAAGGTGAAGTAGCGCTGGATCTAGATCTTGATCTAGAAGGTGAAGTAGCACTCGACCTTGTTCTTGAAGGACTTGTCGCTCTAGTATTTGGCCTAGTAGCTGATCTTCCAACTGAACCACTTGAACTACCTCTGTTCATAGTTCCTCTATTGGAAGGATTGTACTGTTGCGTACCTCCTCTGTGCATTGTTCCACTTCCTCTTGAACCAGAGTTAGAAGGTCTTACACTTGTGCCTCTTGAGGGTCTAGTATTTGAAGGAGTCGCCCGATTGCTAGGAGTAGAGTAATTGCCTCTAGGCATGGCATTGCCTCTATTGTTATTATTGTAAGTACCTCTTGAAGGACTAGTCGTATTTCCTCTAGGAGCAGTACTTCCATTATTGAAAGTACCTCTAGAAGGACTGGTAGTATTGCCTCTAGGAGATGTTCCTCTTGAAGGAGAAATATTCCTATTTGGCGTAGTAGATCTGTTTGGGCTAGTTGTCCCACGGTTTGAAGGGGTGCTGTAGTTACCTCTGTTATTGGTATTTGGTCGCACCTCAGTCGGTCTAGTGGTCGTTCCTCTTGGAGTCGTTGTACTACCAGGACGAGTGGTTCTAGATGGCGCAGTATTTGAGTTTCTATCAGGAGCCACGTCATAACTGTCTATTCTTCCAGACCCTGTTGAAGGTCTTGTAGTTGAAGATCCAGGCCTCACGGTACTATTCTCACGTGTGGGTGTTGTATTGTTTCCTGGTCGGATTGCTCCACCACTGTTTCCTGTAGGTCGCTCAGCACGATTTTCAGCTGGTCTTGTTACCGTTGATCCAGAAGTTGGTCGCACAGCACTATTACCACCTTGTTGATTCAGTCCAGCAGGACGAGTGGTTGTGGAAGTTTGAGTACCTCTAGTTTCTCTCACATTATTCGGATTTTCAGACATACCACCACCTCTTCTTGAGATCACCTCATTGTCTGTAAATCTTGAATTGTACGCTCTATCTCCTACTGCATTTTGGTAAGTGCTCGCGAAGCTTCCTCTTCCATTGTCAGTTCTCCCGTTTCGAGAACCAGAAGATTGCCTTGAACCTCTATTACCATAGTAATATGATCCAGCATCAAAGCTATTGTAGTAAAAATTGCTTGCACACCAGCCATTGTTAAATCCAGCATTGTAGCCATTCCAATAGCCGTTGTTGAAGCCATTCCAATAGCCTCCACCACCCCAAGGACGGTTCCAGGCCCACGGATCATTCCAACCCCAGCCAGCATTCCAGCCGTTACCCCAGCCCCAGCCGTTGTTCCAACCGTTGCCCCAGCCCCAACCAGAGTTCCAGCCAACATTCCAACCAGTCCAAGAATTCCAACCTATACTCCAGCCAGAATTCCAAGGTCTTGGGTTCCAGAAATTATATCCATAATATATACTATTACCATAGAAGAATGGATCATAGTTATACCAATACGTATTCGTGAAAAATGGGTCGTAGTAGCCATAATTGACTATTGGCCTATGAAAACGTCTAATTCTAGCCGCATATGCATAATCATAATAATCATCAGCATTAAACTGATCACCATAATAGTTATTGTTAATTATGGTAGTGCCATTTGCGTCATAGGTCGTATCAGAATATGATTGATCATAGTAATCAATATCTCTTGCACCATTCGGTGTTCCATAATTGGATTCAGGAACATTTGACACATCAGGATTTGCATAGATGTCTTGAGAATTATAATAGACATCATCATACTCTTCATTGTACTGCGCCTTCAAACTTGGCAAAGTGAGCAAGACCAGCAGTATAAGGGATAAAATAAATGCTTTCATGGCTGACAATTTTAAATAATTTACAAATAATTTCTTTTCCAAATAGTATGTGTTAGTCAAATCTAACACTATTTTAATTTAGTAAAGCAACAATAAACGTGCCAATATTAGCTTTTGGAAATAAATTTTGGAATTTTGATCACTTTTTTCACAATTCCATGAAAAATCACAGACAATTGCCCTTGTTTTCGTTGAAATGGAGCACAGTTTTAAAACAAATACTGTTCCAAAATCAAAACAGCATTTAATCATTGGAGCATTCATCTCATTGATTATAGCTTCAAAACAGTTTTAACAATACTTTGATCTTTTGATGTTATTTTAACAAAATACGTTCCCGATCTCAAACTAGAGAGATCTTCATAGTTTACATCCAAAATTTCTCTACCAAAAGCATCATAAAGCTGTATTGTATCCAATGAATTTACTGATTTCACTGTCAATTGATCCGTAAAGGGGTTTGGGAATACACTCAAAGCATTTTTGTCATGGATCTTTTGGTTTTGTATACCGACTGTGCTATACTCACAATTTGGAGCATTTCCTGTATTGTAAAACCCAACTAAGTCGCTTTGGAAACAATTCAGACCTATAGAATTAGGAGTATAATCACATATTAGATTATTGAAAAAAGGCAAGAATTCCTCAGTATAACCAATATCCTCAATGTACGAAGTGTTATAAGTGATATGGGCATATTTGTGTTTTACATAGAATTGCTTTTTGGTGGCACTATTAATGCTGATATTGTTTACTGAATCTACTGATATCTCAACTGTATCTAAAGGTCCAGGATTAAAAGGAGATGGAGGTATCAATAGTGTCCACGAAGTTCCAATTGTAGCTGAAAAATCAAGAAACTTTTGGAAGTAGCCAACCTTCTGAAAATAAACCATTATTGAATCGTCTTTTTCATAGAGGGCCATCGAATCCGGTGATACAAAACCGCAGTACGAATTTGCATTCTTTACCATTTTGCAATTCTGATTATTCAAAATTGTGTCTTTACCAAGTTCTATCTTTTCAAAATCGTATAGATAATGGACCGGGATTGTTGGCAAGGTAACCACAGGTCTTATGACTTTGTAGTGCCATATAGGGTTTTGATCTAATAGCCTTTGACTGGATGCACTTGACATAAAGGCCACAGCAAGAAGCATAAAAATTGTCGTTTTCATTTTATTCATTTTTGGGTTATTCAACTAACGAAAGAGAATTGATATGAAGGCCAAAGCGATAGCGCTACTTCGACTGAGCTCAGTATAAATGGAAGCGAAGATCCTTTGATTCTGGTTAGTCCACTTCGTCAAGCACAGTGTGACAGAATACGGAGACGTGTCACACTGAGCTTGACGAAGTTTAGACCCTAATACTCTTCTTGTCAAAGATCGTAGCGGACATAGCGCCTTGAGTATGAGTATTCAGACTCAAGGATCGCCCAAAACCGATTTGAAGTTATTATTGACACTATTTAACACATATGATCAGGTTTATGAAAGAAATTAAGATTACGAAACAAGTTCGGAATGACGATAGTGTTGGTGTTGGCTTGAATTCTTAAATTTGCATCTTGTTTTGATACAGATATGGGTAAAGGTATAACGAGCAGAGCTGAGGATTATTCAGCATGGTATAATGAATTGGTCATTAAAGCAGATTTGGCCGAGAATTCTGATGTGCGAGGGTGTATGGTAATCAAGCCATATGGATTTGCGATCTGGGAAAAAATGAAAGCTGAGTTAGATCGCATGTTCAAAGAAACTGGACATGTAAATGCCTACTTTCCCTTATTTATACCAAAATCTTATTTAAGTAAAGAAGCAGATCATGTTGAAGGTTTTGCTAAGGAGTGTGCTGTAGTTACTCATTATCGTTTAAAAACCTCTGAGTCCGGTGGTGTAATAGTCGACCCAGAGGCTAAACTGGAAGAGGAATTAATCATTCGTCCCACATCTGAAACTATTATTTGGAACACTTATAAAAAATGGATTCAATCTTATAGAGATCTTCCCATTTTAATAAATCAGTGGGCTAATGTTGTGAGGTGGGAAATGAGAACGCGATTGTTTTTGAGAACTGCGGAGTTTCTTTGGCAAGAGGGTCATACTGCCCATGCGACCAAAGAAGAAGCTATTGAGGAAACAGAAAAAATGTTGGATGTATATGCTGAATTTGCTGAGCAGTTTATGGCTATGAAGGTTCAGAAAGGAAGGAAGACAGAAAGTGAGCGATTTGCAGGCGCACTTGATACTTATTGCATTGAGGCCTTGATGCAAGACGGCAAGGCGCTACAGGCTGGTACATCTCATTTTTTGGGCCAAAACTTTGCAAAAGCATTTGATGTTCAATACGCTTCTAAAGAAGGAAAACAGGAGTATGTTTGGGCGTCATCCTGGGGCGTTTCTACAAGACTGATGGGAGCACTAATTATGTCACACTCAGATGACCAAGGTTTAGTTCTTCCACCTAAGTTGGCTCCAATTCAGGTTGCAATTGTGCCCATATATAAAGGTGAAGAACAGTTGCAAAAGATTGCTGAAGTTGCAAATAAAATCGCTGATAAATTGAAGGAACAAGGAATTTCTGTGAAGTTTGATGATAGAGATACGCATAAGCCAGGTTTTAAGTTTGCTGAATACGAATTGAAGGGTGTTCCTGTGAGATTGGCCCTTGGCCAAAGAGATTTGGAAAATGGCACTATCGAAATTGCCAGGCGCGATACGTTGACTAAGGAATCATGTGACCAAGCTGATGTCGTTTCCAAAGTTGTGGCATTAATGAAGGAAATTCAGGATAATCTTCTCAACAAAAGTCAGGGTTTTCAACAGACTAATTCACATCATTGCGATGACTACGAAGAGTTTAAGTCTTTGATTAACAAAGAAGGAGGATTTATTTATGCACATTGGGATGGAACAAGTGAGACTGAGGAGAAAATAAAAAATGAAACAAAAGCAACAATAAGATGTATACCTCTAGAAGGTTCGTTGGAAGAAGGTAAATGTATCTACTCCGGAAAACCTTCAAAACAGAGGGTGATTTTCGCAAAAGCCTATTAATTCAACCTCTGCATCTACATATAAACTAAGTCTATGGCACAAGAAAAAGCATTTGAAATCATCCTGGATACGATAAAGCATAAATCTGCAATGAAGCAGCAGGTTTATCGAAATACTCTAAGAGTTTTTGGCTATTTAAAGGAGTCTTTGAAAGATTTAGTGCGTGATATTAACGAAAAGCTGATTCATGATGATGTCGATGATAATATAAAAGTTGAACACAAGACAAGAGGATCTTTTGAGACTCAAATCAAAGTTGCGGGAGACATTCTTATCTATCACATGCATACCAATATTTTTCAATTTGATAAAAGTCATGGTATGTACAATAGCTCCTATATTAAGGAAGATGAGCAAAGAGCTTATTGCGGAGTCATCAATATTTACAACTTTCTCTCGGATTCATTAAAGTATAATCGATTAAATGATTCGGGTTACTTGGTTGCTAGGATTTTCATCAATAAGGATATGCATTTCTTCGTTGAAGGAAAGAGACAATTGGGCTTTCTCTATAACGATTTCATACACTCAGTTATTGATGAAGAAAAGGTGAGAGAAATATTAGAATCTACAATCCTTTATACATTGGACTTCGATTTATTAACACCTTC
>JALEGO010000185.1 GCA_022763165.1 Flavobacteriales bacterium | reverse complement strand
TCTATTCAGGAAACCATCAGAACGAATGGAACCAATGTAGCGAATGCCATATTCAAGCCAATAATTATGCAGTTTTTAGCTGTATTGATTGTCACGAACACAACAACAAGAACGATGTTGATGACGATCACGATGGCGTGAATGGATATGTTTATGAAAGTAATGCGTGCTATTCCTGCCACCCGGATGGAGCAGAATAATATTAAAACTTAAACGCGAAAGACTATGTAGAAAATCTACTCTATGAGTATTAAAAAGCTGTTGAATATTTTCTTTGGGAGTAGAGCTTCGGGTCTGTACATTTTGGTGTTTGCTATCGCAATTGGAGTAGCGACATTTATCGAGAACGATTTTGGTACGAGTAGTGCACAGAAATTGGTTTATCGCTCTAGCTGGTTCAGCGTCTTACTCTTTTTGTTTTCGGGTGCTTTGATCCAAAATATCTTCAAGTTTAGAATGATACAACAAAAGAAATGGGGTCTCTTTCTATTTCACTTTTCTATGGTCATTATTATCCTAGGGGCAGGGATTACAAGGTATTTTGGTTACGAAGGCATCATGCACATTCGCGAAGGGCAAAGTAGTTCCAAGTTTTATTCTTCAGAAAGCTATTTGAAGTTCAAATATACCGAAGGAGAGCAGGATTATATATTTACCGAGCCTGTTTTCTTTAGTAGTATTGGAGGTAACAATTTTCAAAAGGAATATCTTTTAGGTAACAACAAGCTCAGTGTTGAGCTTGACAATTTAATCCCCAATCCCATTGAGAAACTAGAAGAAAGTCAAGCAGGGCTGCCAATAATTCAATTGGTTATTGGAGGTAATAATGGTCGTGAAAATTATTATCTCAAGGCAGGAGAAAAGAGGCAAATCAAAGGATCTTGGTTTACTTTCAATGCAGAGGAAATTATTGGAGGTTTCAATTTGAAATATGAGCGTAATGATTTATACATCAAAAGCGCTCGAGACCTTGTACAGAGAGTAATGGCCACTCAAAAGGTTGATACGATAGCTGGTTCTGATGTATATCAACCTTTGCTTTTAAAAACACTATACAGTTCAGGAAATTTAAGCTTTGTGATATCAAACTTCGAATCTAAAGGTGCTGTGATTATTGAGTCTGAAGGGTTTAAATTGAAAAATGAATCTTCAATGGCTTTACAGTTCAACATTGACTGGAATGATAAGACTTTTGAAAAAACGATTTACGGAAGAAAAGGATCCACTGGCATTCCAATTATTTTGCCCCTTGACAAGGGGAAGCTGGAAATGAGCTATGGGTCTAAGGTCTTGAATCTTCCATTTCAAATTGCCCTGCACGACTTCCAAATGGAGAGATACCCCGGAACAGAAAACGCGGCATCCTATGCTAGTGAAGTGCAACTCATAGACCCTCGAGAAAACGTCAATGAGCCTTTCAGAATTTATATGAATAATATATTAAACCACGATGGCTTTCGGTTTTTCCAATCTTCATTTGATAGGGATGAAAAAGGTACTTATCTGAGCGTGAATCATGATTTTTGGGGTACTTGGGTTAGTTATTTGGGGTATTTCTTACTGACACTTGGTATGGTCTTAAGTTTATTCAGTAAGAAAAGCAGATTCTGTTTTCTGCTGCAACAAATTAAAAAACACCAATTGGTTTTACTCTTACTTCTGGCAAGTCCAGCAATATATGCTCAGGAAGTAATCCAATCCACAACAGGACAAATAAATGCGGAGCATGCCGAGCTTTTTAGTGAAGTAGTAGTGCAGGATTATCGAGGACGAATGAAACCAGTTCACACTTTAAGTAGACAAATTCTAAGAAAAGTCTCTAGATCTGAATCCTATGGTGAATTGAATGCCGATCAGGTGATTTTGGGAATGTTCTCTGATAAGAAATATTGGTCGGAACAAAAGCTCATTAAACTTGGAAAACATCCCAAGCTTAAAGAGCAATTGGGCACGGATGAAAAATTGGTGGCCTATCAGGACTTCTTCAACCCTAAAGGCAAATATAAACTGCACGAATTTGTGCGGGAGGCTTACGCCATGGACCAAAAAGATAGAGGTTCATATGAGAAGGAATTGCTGAAATTAGATGAAAGACTCAATATAGTCAGTATGGTATTTTCTGGAAGCATTCTGAAATTGATTCCAGATCAGAATGATGATAATAATACCTGGCTAGGAGCACCCCGGCATCATCAACATCAACACGAGCATGAATCACTTGTCGAAAAGTTCTTCAATGCTTACAAAACGTCACTCAAGCAAGGCTCAAAAACAGGCAACTTTTCGGAAGCCAATGCCATTATTTTAGATTTGAAGGACTACCAAAATCAAAATGGGGGTTCAGCGTTGATATCTCAAGACAAGATTAAGAGCGAAATCTTCCTTAATAATTTAGCAGTATTCGATCGTTTAGGAATCATTTATACATTTTTAGCACTTGGGTTTTTGATACTCATGTTTATCGAAGTTTTTAGCGATAAATTGAAGTTAAATAAAGCGAAAAAGATCAGCATCTTCTTGCTATTCTTAGCTTTTCTTTTTCATCTTTTTGGTTTGATTCTAAGATGGTATGTTTCTGGAAGAGCGCCATGGAGTAATGGCTATGAATCAATGATCTATATTGCTTTCACCTCTTGCCTTGCTGGTCTATTTTTTACGAGAAAGTCGTTTGGAGGCCTAGCAGCGACTTGCACATTATCTGCTACCATTTTGATGGTGGCTAAACTTAGCTATTTAGATCCTGAAATCACACCGTTAGTTCCTGTACTCAGGTCTTATTGGTTGACCATTCATGTATCACTCATTGCAGGAAGTTATGGTTTTCTGATGTTAGGAGCCGTTATCGGTTTGATCAATCTCATTTTGTATGCTTCAGCCACCCAAAACCGGTTAGACAAAATAAAAAAGAACATTAACCATTTGTCCATGATTAGCGAAGTGACGCTTATTGGAGGACTCTTTATGATCAGCGTAGGTACCTATTTAGGGGGTGTTTGGGCCAACGAATCTTGGGGCCGTTATTGGGGTTGGGATGCCAAGGAAACTTGGGCATTAGTAACGATTTTGGTTTACGCTTTTATCCTGCATATGCGCATTATTCCAAAGTTACATTCGCTCTTTAGATATAATGTAGCCACCATTTTCGGCTTGGCCTCTGTAATTATGACCTATTACGGAGTAAACTATTATTTGTCAGGCTTGCATTCCTATGCAGCAGGGGATCCAATGCCTGTTCCCAACTGGGTGTATATTTCTGTTGGAGTGATTGTGTTGATTGTGATTTTAGCAAGTATTAAAAAAAGGAAATTTCAGTTGAAGTAAATGAATAAAACAGTGCACTTCATATACGTTTGGTCGATGGTGCTGATTACAGTGGCTATTACTGTTTATTTATCCTATGTGGGGTATTCATACTATACCTTGCCTTTAGAAGAACGTTTCTATCATCCACAGCACAATTGGTTCAAACCCAGCGGGATTTTCGGACATGGTTTGGGAATTGTGGGTACGCTTTTAATGTTTATTGGTGTGTTTCTATATATAGCTAGA
>JALEGO010000184.1 GCA_022763165.1 Flavobacteriales bacterium | reverse complement strand
TTTATGTTTGTAACTGTTTTGCCGAAAAGTCATGATCTTCATAGAGACTCTATCACCCTTTTCGAAAAATTATTTGATAATAACCCCAATTTAAGTACCCCATTTCAAGACAAAGAAAAAGCAACTTATCTTATTGAAGATAATACCCTTGAGGGATATGTCGGCGGAGCTCTGCTTATTAAAAGCAAAATGTCTTCTCTTCATCGAAAAATGGGATACCGAGATATGACCCTTTCCTGTCATAAGGAAGAGGTCTGGACGTGCAGTATTAGTCTTCAAATTCAAAACACCGCTTTTGATTTCGAAGCCACGGGGAAATTTTTTTATCAACGGCTTTACAAAGAACTGGTAAAGTTTGGAACAAAGAATGATGTCAGTTTTCTTTATTTGATTTTAGATCCAGGGGAGTATCTATGTACAGAAGCTCTAGGATTCTGGCCCTATGTGGTCGAAAATAGACCTCAAGAATCGATCGATGGGCTTTTCCACGGCCTTCTCTCCCTTGCAAATGAACGGCCCGCGGTCAAGACATCGTCGTTAAAACCTCCAATTTTGACCGATCGACTCGCAGCATAAATTTTTCTTCATTGACGACTCTGTTTGACCCTATACTATAGGTTTAAAATTTAATAAGTTGATAGAGCACTTCATGAGATTGGAAAGGGAAAAAAAAGCCATAGAGGCATTAAGAAATAACTTCTTGCAAGATGGCGCTTGTCTTATTTCTGATAAATATTTGTTTCTCGCCGCTGATCAATGGAAAACCATAAATTATAAAGCAAGCCGGTTACCCTATGAAAAACACCTTCAGACAAAAGCTACTCCCCATTCCTTTAAAGCCTTCTCCATTAAAAAACACAAATCAAAGACCATTGCGGATGAGGTTATTTTTGACGTTGTGAATTCAATTCAAATGAGGAGTCTTGTAAAAAATATCTTATCTTTCACTCATTTCAATGTTCAACGCTGTGAATGTCATATTTATGAGGAAGGCGACTTTATCTCCCTTGAGTGGATGAAAAAATTTATCAAGGATGCATCTCACCTCCTAACCATTACCTTAGAAAGTAAGTACGAAGGAGGCGAACATCTGGTCCATCACAAAAAACAGGAGAAAAAAACCTTTCAACTCCAGTCAGCGGAAATACTCATATCCTCCTGTGATTTTGATCATGAAATGCTACCGCTTATAAGTGGTCAGAAGAATACTGTTCTTGCGTCCTTATGCTCTTTATACCCTACGTTCTGTATAAAATAGATATTTTTTCTTGGCCTTCTTCTTTTCATAGGGTATATACCTATTGAAAGCCGGATTAGCTCAGCTGGTAGAGCAACTGATTTGTAATCAGTAGGTCGTTGGTTCGATTCCGACATCCGGCACCAGAGTTTCCCTCAATTTTTCAATTCTCAATATAAGCTAAAAATCTCCGGGTATACGCCGGGTATACTTTGGGTTATTCCTGATTAAAGAGTACGGTTTGCTCAGTCTTTACTCGCATAGCACTCTGACACGACCCCTGTATTTTTCAAAGTTAGCTCATCTCCAATTTTTAAGAAATCTCTTCTCCTTTCATAAAACAAGTAGAAGAAAATCTTCAGCGCCTCCAAAGGTAAGGAGAGGAGACTTTAAGCTTTTGGAAAACCATGATGAAGTAGTTCAGGCATTTCTGGAACGAGCTTTTTATCTTAATTACATTGGGTTTTATCCTATAGGAATCGTCATATTCATAGCTTATACTTATATTTTGACGAGAGACTATCAGCGAGCAAGAGATATTTATGATATTCAGTTTTCCTCGGCTGTAAAGGAGTACTATCCGATGAAAGATGTTTTAGAGGTAAAAATCTCAAAGCCAAGTATCGACAAAAAAATTTCTAAAAAAGTAACAGAAAAAAGGAAAAACAGAATAAAGAAAAATAATGAATTTGATCCTTCGCTTTATTCTAGAATATAACACCTAGTCTAATGACTTCCAAAAGAAAACACTTCATCTCCAATATTAACCTAAGGAGTACGTGTTCACACTGCTTTGATATCATCATTTAATTGATTGTTTTCTTATTTTTTTATGCCACTTGAAATATGAATTTTCCATTCTTAGATAAAAATAGTGAGCTTCTAATCTTACTAAGCTCACTTGAAAAATGTAATTTTGTGAATAGATTAATATAAGGAGGTATACTATGAATGCTGTATTATCATTATCCCCTTTACTGCGTCAATCCGTAGGTTTTGAGCGCTTTAATGATCTTTTTGAATCTGCTTCAAGAATTAACGAATCAACAAATTCTTATCCACCTTATAATATTGAGAAAAGAAGCGAGGAAAACTACGCCATCACTATGGTGGTAGCAGGATTCAGCGTGGACGATCTGAGTATCATGGTTCAAAATGGAAAATTAACGATAAAAGGCTATATTGAAGACAAAGAAGATCAGCACGTCGAGTATCTCTATAGGGGCATAGCAAACCCATCTTTTGAACACAGCTTCAGCCTAGCAGATCATATGATGGTCACTGACGCTACAATCAAAGACGGCGTTCTCTCTATTTCTCTCGTACGGGAAATTCCTGAAGAAGCTAAGCCCCGCATAATTCCAATTAAGAATGTAAATGGAAAAATTTTAGGTGCAGCGAACACATTTGAACCAAATATTAAGAAGGAGTCAAAGTAAATAAGTTTAGGGTGGGTTTAAGAAAGAGAAGATTTTCTATTTTGAGCGAATCCACCCTTCCCAGAATTATCCATATGAAAAAGGGTATTTTCCAAGTAATTAAAATTAATATGGAGATCAACAATGTACATAAAAAAACTTTCTTTCCTGAACTGGTTTAAAGGTATAGATTTTACAGAATCTAAACGTATTCCAGTGAAATCTGTTAATGAAAAATACCATGCCTTTTTGACACAATTACATCAAGAATTTGGCAGAATTTTTGCTAGAACTCTCCCTGATAAGAAGAGCTTCTGCGGAACCTAAAAAAGCAAAATTCCAAGGCGTAGAGATTAAAAAGTTATAATAGATAAAAAAAATTGATAGGTGAGAAATGTTTTTAATAGACATAGATTTGAATAAATTTATTGGAACAGTGCTATTTTTATTTGCCATTGCTAACCCGATTGGCGTTATTCCTGTATTCCTATCACTTACTTCAAGCGAAACTTTTTCTTTGCGCCATAAGATTATTATTACCGCCTCAATTGCTGTTGCTATCTTCTTTATTAGTGCAGTATTAATCGGAAAGCAAATATTGATTTTTTTTAACATTGGTCTCAATGATTTTCGTATTACGGGTGGCCTTCTTATGCTTTTTATCGCGTTTAATATGTTTCAGGCACGATACAGCCGTGTTAACCAAACCAAAGGAGAGAATGAAGAGGCAGAAGAAAATATAAAAGAAATTGCAATTACACCGCTTGCTTTTCCCATGTTGGCCGGACCAGCAGAGCTTAGTATGTTGATGACATATGCCAGTGATGCTAAGTCCTGGTCCTATAAAATATTATTGATTTTTGCAAGTATTATTGTTGCCTTTTTAATAGCTCTTGTTTTATGGGCTGCATTAC
Source organism: Flavobacteriales bacterium (assembly GCA_022763165.1). Taxonomy (GTDB): domain Bacteria; phylum Bacteroidota; class Bacteroidia; order Flavobacteriales_G; family JALEGO01; genus JALEGO01. The sequence goes on along the minus strand of JALEGO010000184.1, from coordinate 8,903 downwards.
CAATTGAAAAATTAATTGGGAAAACGGGGATTAATATATCTACACGAATCACAGCCTTAATTGTTGCCTCTATTGGCATTAGCTTCATCATGACGGGAATTAAGAACGAGTTTCCAATGCTAGCAGGAATTTAAAAACTGGGATAGAGGGGTTACTCAATTTTGAAAAGACAGCATTATAAATTAAGGATTACAATAGGCACAATTCTCGGGGCCAACTTTATCCTCTTTTTTAATACGCTGTTCATAAGGACATTTCACACATCCAAAAAGTTCTTCTTTTATCCATTCTGTTGGTGAGCCACACTCACTACATTCAAGACCTTTTAAAACACCCACCTTTCCCCACCCAGGCATTTTGCATTTTGGACATTTCACTTTTAGACGCTCACATAATTTTTGAGCTACTTCTCTAATAACGATCATCCTAGTAGGATTCATATGAGCTCTCATATCTGTTTCAAGCCGTACAGTTTTGCTCGATGATGATTTTTGACAAAATTTAAAGGCATGATAAAATTTTTCTAATGTCTTTATCCCTTTGAAGATAATAGATTTATCTTCCCATTCCAAAGGTCGCACGATAATTCCATGGGAAGGAAATTTTACAGCCTCTGCAAATTCGAAAAACTCATCTTCTTGATTTATATCTTTTGATCTATAGTTTGTTTTTTCAGAGACAATGGTTTCATAAACAAAAAAATCTTTTTCACTGTCCATGAATATAAGGGCTTCATAATCACAGGCTAAAAAGGGAATGCTGGGATGGGGCCCAAAACTTCCTTCACTCGCAATCCCAAGACTAAAGCGACTAAATTCAAGTCCCATTTCACACTTCTTCTTTAAAACCTCAAACATCGTACCAGGACGTTCCACTTCTCCTGAGAATGTTCCAAGTTGATCGGTGTCTACTTTTTGCTCAATCACTCTGATTCCTAACTCTTTTAAAAAAGGTTCAGAAATAGCTTCTGACTTGGAATGGAGTGTATTGAGTACGCAGTATTTATCTTTATAAATCATTTTAATACGGATCTAATTTAGAATGCGTTCTGCAATTAAAAAATAAAAAGGTATCCCAAATAATATATTAAAAGGAAATGTAATTCCTAAAGAAAGAGGAATATAGACCCCGGCTTTTGCGTTGGGAAGAGCTGTTCGCATTGCAGCAGGAACCGCAATATAGGAGGCGCTGGAACAAAGAACCATAAACAGCATACTTGTACCAATATCTAATCCCAATGTTTTGCTGACCCCTGCACCAAGTACCCCTCCAATCAAAGGCATGTAGATACCAAAGACAAATAAGCTAGGACTAAATTCTTTTAGGTGATGAGCTTGCCTCGATACTAAAAGCCCCATATCTAGAAGGAAAAGGCCTAAAAAGCCTTGAAAAGGATCAATAAGAAATCCTGTCATTTTTTCTAAACCTTCCTTTCCCGTTAAAATACCTATGAGAAATGATCCCATTAATAGCAATATAGCTCCATTTGTAAAAATTTCTCTCAAATTACTTTTCTTTCTTTCTAATTCCTTAGATAAGCGGTGATTAGCAATCATTAAGCCCGAAAAAATTGCTGGGGCTTCCATAAGAGCAAGAACCGCAACAATATAACCAGCATAGAGGATATGTGCCTCTTGTAAAAAACTTACAGCAGTAGCAAAAGTAACAACACTAATAGATCCATAGTGAGCAGAAACTGCTGCAGCTGTTGCGCGATCTAATTTTGTTGTTATTTTTAATAGTGTATATGCAACAAACGGTTGAAGAAACCCAATTCCAAAGCCAACCAAAAGCAGGGATATGACTTGAACATTTATTTCTGGTGTGCTCGTAAGGGCAACACCTCCTTTAAAACCAATAGCCATCATTAAATAAATGGAAAGGTACCGACCGATGCTATCGGGTATAACAAGGTCTGATTTTATAAATCCTGAAAAAATCCCTAATAAGAAAAAGAGAATTGTTGGAGATAACAGGTTTTGAGTAAATAATGTTAAAATTGTCATCAGCTTTTCTCAGAATATCATTTGCTCTAGACATTCTATGCATTTATCCTCATGATAAGGAAAGTTAATAATTTTAATTTTATAAATTAGAGATTCTTATGATGTTTGATCATCTTGCTCTTCAATGCTTTTTATCAGTAGCTGAAACTGGCAGTTTCACAAAAGCAGGAGAAAGAGTAGGGCGCACACAATCAGCAGTTAGTCAGCAAATTTCTAAGCTAGAGGAAACCCTCGGAGTTTCTCTTTTAAAAAGAGAAAAAACTGTTTCTTTAACAACCGAAGGAGAAATTTTTTTCAACTATGCACAACGAATCGTCTCCTTACACTACGAGGTCATTTCTCGTTTTAAAGAACATCACCTTAAAGGAGAAATCCGTTTTGGAGTTCCTGAAGATTTTGCCACCTTTTTTTTGGCAGATGTGCTTGCAGATTTTTCCCGAGTTCATCCTGGCATTTTGCTAAACGTAGAATGTGACCTAACTCTTACTCTTTTGGAACGATTCAAGAATGGTGAATTTGATATTGTTTTAACGAAAATGGCTTGCCCTAAAGATTTCCCCTATGGCGTTAATCTGTTTACAGAATCCTTAGAGTGGGTTTGTAACCAGAACTTAAAAGATACCCTTGATAAAGAACAGCCTCTTCCGCTCGTCCTCTCTCCCCAGCCCTGCATTTATCGAACACGTTCTCTTCAAGCTTTAGAAACTGCAGAGTTTAAGTGGCGTATTGTTTATACGAGCTCAAGTTATGCTGGCACCTTAGCTGCTGTTAAAGCTGGATTGGGGGTAACTGTGCTACCAAAAAATATGATTCCAAAAAATCTCACTTATATTAGTAATCTTCTTCCAAAACTTGAGAAAGTTCATATTTCTTTTTTAAAGAAATCAGAAAAAAATAATTCTATAAATAGCTTTGAGAAATTTGTTTTAAAGAAATTAGATGATTTCCATATAAGTTATTGAGTAGATATAAGAGTTTTTGCCAAAAAATCTCATTTATCCCCGTTGAAAAAACGACAAAACATACCTAATTCTTAAAAAGAGAGTTATTAAATTAAGAGATAAAAAATGAGGAAAGAAAATAAGCAAACTTTTGAAAGAAGCTCATCAAAAAATGAAATGCGTGGATTAGAATCTCTTCAAGAATCTATCGATAGTCATATTATTGGACAAAAAGACTTAATTGAAAATCTCTTGGTTTCTCTTCTAGCTGACGGACATGTCCTTATTGAAGGTATGCCAGGGCTTGCAAAAACAACCGCTGCAAAAGCAATTGCAAAGGGAATTCAAGCTGACTTTCATCGTATCCAATTTACGCCAGATTTGCTGCCTTCTGATCTTATTGGGACAGAAATATACGTTCATGAGAAAAGCAATTTTACTTTTCGCAAGGGGCCACTTTTTAACAATATCCTTTTAGCGGATGAAATTAACCGTGCACCGGCTAAAGTCCAGTCTTCTCTTTTAGAAGCAATGGAAGAAAAGCAAATCACTGTTGGTCACCAAACTTATAAACTTCCGGAGCTTTATATGGTGCTTGCGACCCAGAATCCGATTGAGCAAGAAGGGACTTACACTCTTCCTGAAGCCCAGTTGGATCGCTTTTTGATGCATATCGTTGTTGATTACCCAACCCCAGAAGAGGAACGACAAATTATTGATCTTATGGAAAAGGAACAGACAGCTTCATTTCCATCCGTAACAACACAGGAAGAAATCATAAGTGCCCGTAAGGAAGCTTCCGAGATACCCATGAACAATAAATTAAAGGATTACGTGGTTTCCCTTGTCACTGCCACACGCATGCCAACGCAGTATGATGAAAAACTCGCACAATGGATTGCCTATGGCGCTTCACCAAGAGCCACATTGGCCATAATCCGCTGCGCAAAGGCTCTGGCTTGGTTATGGGGGAATGAGTATGTGACCCCTCATCATGTACAGAAGATAGCACTGCCTGTTCTTCGCCATCGGATTATTCCCTCTACGGAAGCTGCTATGGAAGGCATTGGGCGCGAGAGAATTATCAAAAGATTGCTTGAGGCTGTAGCCATCCCCTAAGGTGATCCTATGTTATACCCCAGTTTTGCTGATTTAGTTGCGCTAAAATATAAGGTTTCCCAACTCTGTTATATGTCTGAACGGGCTGTCTCTTCAGTTGCTGCTGGAGGTTATTATTCCCCTTTTCGAGGTCAGGGGTTGGAATTTGAAGAGGTACGCACCTATGAACCTGGGGATGATATTCGAGCCATTGATTGGAGAGTCACGGCCAGAACAGGAAGACCTCATACAAAAATTTTTCGAGAAGAACGTGAGCGCAGTGTTATCTTATGTGTGGATGTAAATGTTTCCATGCGTTTTGGAACAAAAGGAACCTTCAAATCGATACAAGCTGCAAGAGTAGCTGCTTTGTTGGGATGGCAAGCCACCATCAATCACGACAGGCTTGGGGCTTGTCTTTTTGGTGATGTACCAGCGGGTATTCATTTTTTCTCCCCACAGCGTTCTTCTAAACCTTTGTTGAAAATGTTTAAACAACTCAGTCAAACAAATATAAATGATAATGCACCCTACATTCCATTAGAAGCAGCCCTCATCCATATGAATAAGGCAGCCCCTACTGGAGCCCTTGTTTATATTATCGGCAACTTTAATCTCGTAAATTCTGCGTTAGAAAAGCAGTTAAGTGCCCTTCGTAAACGTTGTGATATTATCCTCATCCCGATTGATGATCCTATAGATAAAGATATCCCTGCGGTTGGTCTTTTATTATTTTCTGCGAACAATTCAGAAAGATTTTTAGTTGATACAGAGAGTCAGGAAGGAAGAGAACACTACACAACGCTATGGCTAAAAGAGAGAGAAAGTCTCCACAAAATTGCTTCTAAGCTTAAAATTGGTATGATTCCAATTGGGACAGAAGTAGATGCGGGGAATGTGTTATTTTTAGGCTTAAAACATACCCAAGTAAGAAGGCCTAAGAAATGAATGATCCACTCAAAAAGCTCTATGATATTGAGGGGCTTGATCCCATCAGTTGCTGGCCGCTTGGCCCGGGGTGGTGGCTACTTCTCATTCTTATTATCATATTTGTTATAGGACTTTTCATCCTCTATTTTAAAAAACAAACTCTTAAGCGAAGCTGGCAATACTTAATTTTAAACCAACTCTCCGATTTTGAGAAAAATCTGTGTGAAGAAAATACTCAAGCAACCGTGGTTCAACTTTCTGAATTATTAAGACGTATTGCAATGCATCAATATTCTCGTGTTGAATGCGCTGGTCTTGAAGGAAAAGTTTGGCTTTCCTGGCTTAAGAAACATGATCCCAAACAATTTGATTGGGAAACGAAAGGAAAGATTCTGGTTGAAGCTCCCTACTCTCCTTCATCTCTAACCGTTTCTCTTGAGGAAGTTCTTGATTTTATAAAAGCCATAAGAAGGTGGGTGAAATAATGTTTATGTTTCATTGGCCCTGGCTTTGTCTCTTGCTTCCTCTTCCTCTGGTTGTGCGTTTGCTTTTACAAAAAAGTAAGAAGTCAGAAATGAAAACAACTCCTGAACTGCGCTTTCCAGACTTATCTCCTTTGCAAAAAGCATTTCCTGGGCATCAGCAAAAGGGGAGGCCTTCCGATTGGTTGTTTTTGGTAATCATCTCCTTATCCTGGCTTTTTTTAGTTCTTGCGGTCATGCGACCTCAGTTGGTGGATCAATACAGTCAAATTCAAAATGAGGGCTACGACTTAATGTTGGCCGTTGATATTTCTGGCTCGATGCAGGCCCTTGATTTTTCTACAAAAGCAAAAATAATAAGCCGCCTTGACGTTACGAAAGAGGTAGTAGGAAAATTTATACGTGAGAGACAAGGGGACCGCATAGGACTTATCTTGTTTGGAGAGAATGCGTTTCTCCAAGTCCCCCTTACATTAGATACCTTATCTGTTGATTACATGCTCAATCATGCTGTTCCGGGGTTAGCAGGCTTTGGCACCGCAATTGGTGATGCAATTGGCCTGGGGGTGAGAAACTTAAGAGAGCGTCCAGAAGGATCGCGTGTCATTATCCTTCTTACGGATGGGATGGATACGGCGAGTTCCATTCCTCCCCTAGAAGCTGCAAAGCTCGCCAAGCAATATGGGATCCGCATTTACGCTATAGGAGCAGGTAAAAATGGCCCCGTTCCTTTTCCCGATAATCATGGGGGGATTCAAATAGTTAAGGTTCCCATGGATGAAGATCTACTAAAAGAGATTGCCACCATAACGGATGGGAAGTACTTCCGAGCAAGGGATCAGTTTGCTTTACAAGATATTTATGACAAAATTAACCAACTTGAAAAAACAAAATCAAATGTGCGTACCTATTTGATTCAAAAGCCACTTTACCGCTATCCATTAGGCATTGCAGTTGTTCTGTTGCTCATTTTATCCTTATTCCCTTTCTATAGGAGAATCACCTATGGAATTTAATCATTTTCATTTTGAAAATGGCCTTTGGTTTTTGGGATTACTTTTTATTCCTCTAGTGTGGTTACTTCATTATTTTTTTAATAACCGCGGAGCAACAACATCACGTCTAGAATCATTTATCGATAAAGAACTTCTCCCTCATCTTCTTATCAATAAGGTTGAAAAGCGCTATTGGAAATCACTTCTTTTATGGTCTAGCTTATGGACTTTGTTGATAGTTGCTTTAGCTGGGCCTTTATGGAGGTATCGTGATTTGGATACTTTTATTCCTGATCAAAGTCTTTGCATTCTTTTAGATGTATCTAAATCCATGGACGCAGATGATGTAAAGCCTTCTCGCTTGATTCGGGCTCGTCAGAAAATTGAGGATATTTTAAATCTTTCACAAGGCGTGAAAATTGGGTTAATCGCCTTTGCGGCTGATCCTCATATGATTACTCCCTTAACAGATGACCGAGAAACAACTCGACATTTTCTATCATCTATTGGAACAGATTTAGTATACGTCCAAGGAAGCAGGCTTTCTCCGGCCCTGATAATGGCGTCTCATTTGCTGACCTCAGCTCCTGGACATAACAAATCTATTCTTGTTATTTCCGATGGTGGATTTGAAGATTCAGATGCCATTGCCACGACTCGAAAACTTGCTCAAGATGGCCTGAAGATTCACACCCTTGGTATGGGGACAGAAGAAGGGGCTCCCATGAAGGATTCCAATGGTAATTTTATTAAAAAAAATGGGGAGATCGTTTTATCGAAGTTAGAAAAAAACAAATTGAAAGAGATAAGCCAAGCCGGGAATGGACAGTATTTTGATACTCACTATTCTGATGAAGATATTCAAGCTTTACTCAACCAGATTAAAGAAAAGGTCAATTCAGAAGAAAAGACACAGCAAAAAATCCGTCATTGGGAAGATGATTTTTACTTGTTTGTTTTTCCCGCGATGGCTCTCCTCTTATTGTGGTTTAGAAGAGGATTTATTTTTCCTTTGTTCTTATTATGGATCTCATTCAATATCCAAGAAACACAAGCCACATCTTTTCACGACTTCTTTCAAAATGAGGATCAGCTCGGAAAGGAAGCTCTTGAGCGGGGTGATTATGAAATGGCTACAGAGAAATTCAAGGATTCCTACCGTCAAGGTGTTGCTCAATATAAAGCTGGGCATTTTTATGAAGCTGAAAAACTATTTCGTGGAACGCAACGCCCAGAAGTTGCAATGGATGCCTTATACAATCTTGGAAATGCCCTGGCTCAGCAACAAAAGGTTGAAGAAGCCATAGGGGCCTATGAGATGGTTCTTCAAAAAAACCCAAGTCATGCCAAAGCCAAGCATAACCTAGAAATTCTCAAAGCCATGTTAGAACAGCAGAAAAAACAAAAGGAAAAAGAACAAGAGAAAGAAGATCAAGATAAAAAAGCTGAAAACAAAGACCAGAAGGGGAAAGATGACTCTTCGTCAGATGAAAAGCAAAAGCAAGATAACAAAGAGAATCAGGGCAAGGATTCCTCTCAAAACAATGATTCCTCACAAAAGAAATCTAAAGAAAATAAAGATACGGGTCAGAATCAATCTTCTAAAGAAAATGAGCAAAAAACAGGTGATGAAAAAGAAAAGAAAGAAAGCAAGGAATTCAATGACGAATACAAAAACGATCAGAATCCTTCTGACACTCCAGGAAAAGAGAACCAAGGAGACTCTCAGCATAAAAAAGGAGATGAGAAGTTGGACAAACAACAAAAGCCACAGATTCAATCTTCTCAACAAAGGAATTTAAGTAAAAACCAAGAGGATGCGGATGCAGATCAATGGCTTGACCAAATTAAGAATGATCCAAAATCCTTTTTAAAGAATCAATTTTATATGGAATCTCAACAAAATGGTTCTCAGGAGGGAATTGAGCCATGGTAAAGAAGGCACTTATCTATTTTATAGGAATGCTTATTTTTCCTATGATTTCCATTGCTGCAGATTTTAATGCAAGCGTAAATACCGATACTCTTGGTGTGGGAGAGCCCCTTATTTTAGAGTTAAAACTATCTGATGCTTCTCCAAAGGTTGATCCTGATATTTCTGTGCTTAACAAAGACTTTGCCATCACTAGTAAACAAATACTTTCTAATACAACCATTATCAATGGGAGTATGTCTTCTTCCATGAGTTGGCAGTATCGACTTGTCCCGAAAAAGGAAGGAAAACTCAAGATACCTGCCATAACCATTGAAAGTTCTGAAGGTATGTTGTCCAGCAAGCCCATTAGCCTTTCTATTGAAAAGGCAGCTTTTCAACAGCAGAAAACCGATGACAAAGACATTACAATCTCAGCTCGCGTCAACAAGGTCACTCCTTACAAAAATGAACCCATCATTTATACATTCCAGTTAATTTCCTCTCAAAATTTAACCCACATTCAATTGAGACCTCTC
>JALEGO010000024.1 GCA_022763165.1 Flavobacteriales bacterium | reverse complement strand
GGCTCTGCAGCAGCAACTCTTGCTGAGCTAGGGTATAATGTGAAAGCATTTTGTTTCCAAGATAGCCCTAGACGAGCACATTCAATAGCTGCTCAAGGCGGGATCAATGCTGCAAAAAATTACCAAGGTGACGGGGATTCGATATACAGATTGTTTTATGACACTGTGAAAGGTGGAGATTACCGTTCTCGGGAAGCAAATGTTTATCGTTTGGCCGAGGTCTCAGCCAACATTATTGACCAATGTGTTGCCCAAGGTGTTCCTTTTGCTAGGGACTATGGCGGGCTTTTGGACAACAGATCTTTTGGAGGTGTTCAAGTTTCTCGAACATTCTATGCTAAGGGACAAACGGGGCAGCAACTGCTTCTAGGAGCATACTCTGCGTTAGCGCGTCAAACCGGAAAAGGGAAAGTGGAAATGCTTACCCGTCATGAAATGCTTGATGTGGTGATCGTTGATGGAAAAGCCAGAGGAATTATTGCTAGAAATCTAATCACAGGAGAAATTGAGAGGCACTCAGCACATGCTGTTGTTTTAGCGTCAGGAGGATACGGCAATGTGTTTTTTCTTTCTACAAATGCGATGGGTTCAAACGTAACGGCATCATGGAAAGCTCACAAAAAAGGGGCATTCTTTGCCAATCCTTGTTTTACTCAAATTCACCCTACATGTATTCCGGTTTCAGGGGCTTACCAGTCTAAGCTTACGTTGATGTCTGAATCACTTAGAAATGACGGAAGGATTTGGGTTCCTAAAAAGAAGGAAGACGCGGAAGCAATCAGAACGGGGAATTTGAAGCCCACACAAATAAAAGAAGAAGATAGGGATTACTATTTGGAAAGAAGGTATCCTGCATTCGGTAACCTTGTTCCAAGAGATGTTGCCTCAAGGGCAGCTAAAGAAAGATGTGATGCTGGTTTTGGCGTGAACAAAACCGGTCAAGCTGTGTATCTTGACTTTGCTTCGGCCATTGAGAGATATGGTAAAGAGCAGGCACATATCAAAGGTGAAAATGAGAATGATTCTAATGTTATCCAAAGGCTAGGAAAGGAAGTGGTTAAGTCTAAGTATGGCAACCTCTTTCAGATGTATGAAAAAATTACGGATGATAACCCATATGAAACACCAATGAAGATATTCCCTGCAGTGCATTACACAATGGGAGGCTTATGGGTTGACTATAACTTAATGACAACTGTACCAGGATTATTTGCTTTAGGAGAATGTAATTTTTCCGATCATGGGGCAAATAGGCTAGGAGCATCGGCATTGATGCAAGGTTTGGCTGACGGGTATTTTGTGATACCTTATACAATAGGAGATTACCTCGCTGACGATATTAGAACAGGTCCTATATCAACCGAATCCAAAGAGTTTGATGAGGCTGAGGCTAATGTTAAGGAAAGATTGAGTAAATTTGTAAATAATAATGGTACGAAGTCTGTGGATCATTTCCATATGAGGCTTGGTAAAATTATGTGGGACAAGTGTGGGATGGCTAGGAATGAACAAGGGCTGAAAGAAGCTATTTCTGAAATTCAAGCACTTAGAGAAGAATTTTGGAAAAATGTTCGTGTACCAGGCAGTGCTGATGAAAAGAACGAAGAACTAGAAAAGGCCGGACGAGTTGCGGACTTTATGGAGTTGGGTGAGCTGATGTGCAAAGACGCTTTAGATAGAGCAGAATCTTGTGGGGGGCATTTTAGAGAAGAATCAGTTGAGCTAGAAGGAGAACAAAAAGGAGAGGCAAAAAGAGATGACGCCAATTTTACATTTGTATCAGCATATGAAAATAAAGGAACTCCGGCAGAATCATTACTCCACAAAGAAGAATTGGAGTACAAAAACATAGAATTAAAACAAAGGAGCTATAAATAACTTAATAAATCAAATTAACCGATTAAACTTTAAACCACTAAACCAATGGAAGAAGAAAACACAGGTCTCAAAACATTCGAAGATTTAGAATGTTGGCAAGTTTGCACAGAACTTAGAAGATTCGTTTCCGATTTAACCAGAAATTTTCCAGCTGATGAACAAAACGGCCTTACAGATCAAATAAGAAGGACATCAAGATCTTGCACAGATAAAATAGCAGAAGGCTACGGTAGATACAACCATCAAGAAAATATTCAATTCTGCAGATACTCAAGAGGGTACATGTTTGAATTATTGAATCAGTTGATCACCGCTAAAGATGAGAATTACATCACAGAGGAAGACCTCGATACAGCGAAGAAATTAATTGAAAGTGGATTAGCCTTGATCAATGGATATATCAACTACTTGATTAAGACTAAAAAACAAAAAAGACAAACTGTTAGCAGTTACTCAAACTACTAACCAAATTAAGAGCTGGTCAGATGCGGTTTACAATAAAAGTATGGCGTCAAAAAGGGCCTGAGAGCAAAGGAGCTCTTAAGGAATATAAAGTTAAAGACATCTCTGACGACATGTCGTTTTTAGAGATGATCGATGTGCTAAATAACCAGCTCATAGAATCTGGGGATGACCCAATTGCCTTTGATCACGATTGTAGGGAAGGCATTTGCGGGATGTGTAGTATGTACATCAACGGAAGAGCGCATGGTCCTGGAGAAGGGATTACAACATGTCAGCTTCATATGCGCTCGTTCCAAGATGGTGATACCATTTATATTGAACCTTGGAGAGCTAAAGCTTTCCCAATAGTAAAAGATCTTGTGGTCGATCGATCAGCTTTCGACCGCATCATTGAGTCTGGAGGTTTTGTTTCTGTCAACACCAGTGGAAACACCCAGGATGCAAATGCATTACCTATACCAAAGGATGACGCAGATAATGCATTTGATGCAGCGACTTGTATAGGCTGCGGTGCTTGTGTGGCTACATGTAAAAATGCCTCAGCGATGTTATTCGTTTCTGCTAAAGTTTCTCAGTTAGCACTTTTACCTCAAGGACAGGTGGAGCGAAAAGATCGGGTGATAAATATGGTGAAACAAATGGACGATGAAGGCTTTGGAAATTGTTCCAACACCGGGGCCTGTGAGGTTGAATGTCCAAAAGGAATTTCTCTGGAGAACATTGCTCGAATGAATCGTGAATTTCTTGCTGCATCAGTATCAAGCAAGGATTAACATTAATATGAAAAACCCTTATTGGTTATCGGCAATACTGTCGTGTTTCCTTTGGTTTGGTTGTGGCCTTGAGCATGAGCACAACGATAAACCCAATCAAGAGACGAATAAAATCGCAACCTTTCCAAAACCAAAAATTGAAACGAAGATTGTAGAAAGAGATGGCTCTAGTCTTTTAGTAGAAATATCTATTGACAAAGGCTCAATTTTCGGTATGTCAAAGCTGCAACAGAATTTACCTGAAGGATTTCAAGCAGAAGTTGTTGAGGAACAGCAGGCCGTTTTTTCTTGTCTAGAAAGTGAAGTGAAATTCATTTGGATGAGCCTTCCTAAAGACAACCAGTTTAATGTAAAATATAAGATTCTCCTACCGGAAGGCCATGAAAAGGATTTTGACCTTGGAGGTGTTTTTTACTATTTAGACGGTAACAGTAAAGCATCCATTGATATTACCCCAATTACCGTAAGCTCAGAAATATCTTAGAAGGCTAGAAATCATCTAGCAAACCGTCTATGTAATAATCTGTGACTAAGGCGCAAACTTCCCCTTTTGCGTTTAGCCCCCAATAAGAGAGATAAACTCCATCATCACAAGAGAATGTAAAGAGTTCTGATGGACCTTCTGAAGTGGTAATAGGTGTTTTTATGAAGCCATTCTTTTGAAGTTTTTCAAAATCACTATCAAAATCAGGAGAAGATGTTTCAAGTTGTTTCCAATACGCTTCAAAAGCAAGGTTATCCCCAAATGAACCGGTTCCACCATCAACACCAAAGCCATAAAAAGTACCATTCTCTTGTACTTTGTCATTTTCAAATACGGCCGGCTCCCATTTTGAAATGGGTTCCTTTTTAAAAAGGATCATTGCGGCAGATGTCATGTTCCATTCTTTGTGTAAAACCTGTACTACAGGATAAACACCAGGCTTAACCGCTTTGGCAAAAGGCACACCAGGGTCAATGCTGGCCTCGCAAGCCTTCACTTTATTACTCAAAAGGCGAATGTCATCTATATACCTTAGATCGTACGCAGCTTTGGTAATGTGTCCAGACTTACTGAGATTCAAAACCTCAGGATAGAATACAGAGCTGATGTCAGGAACGCGAAAAACAAAAGTGTCTAGATAGTGCGCTTGGTCTTGCCTTCCCTGAAGCTCCTGATCAATCGCGGTTTGATCTTTCAAGTAAGACTCGCCAATGTGTAAGAATATTTCCCACTCCCCGACATTTAAAGTCAATAAATTTGGATTCTTAACCCAAAGATGTTCTGTTTGGGCATCCTCTGATTGTACTGGAGGAACATACTTGGCACCAGAAAGCTGGTTTTGATAATGGTTTACAATAGCTTCCTCTGCCGTTTTGATTTGATCCTCTTCGTCATGTACATACTGACTGGAAATGTCTTGAACAATTCCATCCTTCACCTCATACCAAACAGTAAAAATTGGGTCTTGATACATGTACTGTGAGTCGTTGTTTTGGGTCAACTTACCCTCTAAGGTTTTCAGTTCCTCAAATGTCGTTTTGCCCCTGGTTACACCTCTAAACTCACCTCCTCTTTCCGGAGCAATCCACTTTTTTGCTTCACCTTTCATGTTACTTTGGTATTCTTTTTCTGGCCCACAAGATAAATTTAGTGTTATGAAAACCGTAAGTAGTAAGTATATTCCTGACTTCATTTGTTTTGAATGTTATCAAGGTCAAATGTACGACAACTGCATCATCCTGAGCTTGACGAATGAATCGCTCTATTATGGACTATTTTACATTTGAAACAAGAGATCCAAGTGTACTTTTGCGGAGCCAACCTCTGTGTAATCAGCTTCCTCCGATCCTCCCAGGGCAAGGGCAGGAGTGAACATATAAATTTCACCCACTTTTAAGGCACCATTCTTTTTGACCGATGCTTTAAAGGTGTTTTCTCTTAAAACCTCTGTTTTGATTTGTGGATCACATAGAAAATCGTTTAAGAACGAATCCAAACTCCAACCACAATTATCAATTCTTTTGTAGTGCGGGTCAATCATACATATATCATCATCCTCATCTGTCAGCTTTCTATAGTAAAACAATTCACCAAAAGCACTAATGGCAATGGGAATATATGTTTCTATTCTCTTTCCAAGCCATGTTGCCAGAGTGTCCTCATACTCCTCTGGATCAATCAACCTTACTAGCCCTTGATCAAGAGACGCAAGTCCGTGATTTTTCCAAAGCTCTACAATTTCTGATGTCAAAAAGACGCCTTCGAATTTTTTAATGGTTTCTGGTTTAAGGGAATCACCTGCGGTGAGCTGATAGGTATTGGTCAAGTTTTCCATGTCGTTGTTATATTACATCGTTTTAAAAGATTGAAAGATGGCTGAGACAAAGCCGGTTTCTTTGGATTCTAGTCTTTTCCATACACTTGAAATGGGAAAAGCGGTCCATGTTGTGCTGTGATTAATTAGGGCTAAGTCTGTTCCAAAATTATCTGAAACAATAACCCATTCAAAACCTAATTGACGCTTAAGACCCTCTCCCATTGCACAACCAATTGCGGAGGCGACTGTTTGAGCTTCTATGGCTTTGTTGTCTACTTCGGGAAGTGCTTTTTCAAATATTATGTCAATTGTTTCTGGACCGTAGTCATTTGAAGTATTCAGATAGTGTTGGAGCATTTCCTCATATACTGTAAGTTGCTGTTCCACCCATAGTTGATCTTCTTTATTTAACTGTCTCTGAGTCATTCCATTAATATCTTGTTTACTTTCCAAATTCCGGAGTCTTGTTTGAAATAAAGCTGTATGGCATCCTCCGCATAATAATTGCTAAACGCGACATCAACTGTCGAGTTAGGCTTCCATGAAAAACTGCGCGTTTCTAAATCTTTTCCCATATACTCAAACGCAATGGTTTCTTCTCCATCTGGAACCCAGATCTTAAGTGAAGCATACCCTGCAACCGTCATAGTTTTTTGAACCAGCTCGATTTCTCCACTCTTCAAAGAGTTGATAAAAGAAGTAAGCGCACTTTCCTTAGAGGTCAAATCCACGGCAAACTCTTTTTGTGGTGATGAACAAGCGAAAAGAACTATGATTAAGAAAACGAATCTCATCAATAAAGAACGTTTACATGCCCAAACTGCTTTTGTTCACGCCCTCCTGCTATTGTATATTCAATTTTCCATACATAAACATCCTGTTTCACAAAAACACCTTTGTATTTACCATCCCAGCTGCCATTTACATCATCAGTGAAGAATAGTAAATCACCCCACCTGTTAAAGATCCAGAACTTCATAGTTGTCAATTCAATGGCTAAAGGAAAGTAGCGGTCATTGATACCGTTACCGTTTGGAGTAAAGGTATTTGCAATATATAGGTTTCCTTCCTTCTTTTCACATGGGCGATAATCAACATGATAAACAGCAATACTATCGCATTGGCCATCCACAGTCTTCATGGTTTCGTAGTAGGTGCCCCCAGAGTTAACTTCCTCGTTGTCAAACTCGATTATCTCTCCAAAACACAAAACAGTATCCACCTCAAGACCATAAATTGGTTCCACGTCCAAAGTCAGCGTCACAAGGCTGTCACAACCGCCATGAGTTGTAAAACGATGTTGATATTCGCCAGACGCTGTTAGCGTATCATTCGCAAATACATAATAGCCACCCTGACAAACGGAAGCGCCTACTTGAGCCTGAATGACTGGGGAGACATCCAGTTTGAGTGTAACCACACTATCACATCCAGCAGATGAGGGTAGGGTATCAAAGTACAAGCCCGATGCACTATAAACATTGTTTCCAAAGCTATATGATGCCCCAGAACAAATAGTCACTCCGAAATAGCTTCCGACAGGAGCGCTTTTACTCAACACAAGTGTTATGACGCTATCACAACCGTTTGAATTGGGGACGGTATCTGTATAAGTTCCCGCTAGATGCAAATAATCTCCTGCAAAATAGAAAGAATCTTCATCACAGATTGTTTGGTTAAGTGTGACACCAGTATTTGATATAACAACAAGTGTAAGGTTGATAATGCTATCACATCCATTTGAACTCCCAATTGTGTGGGTGTAGGACCCGCCAACGGTAAGGTTACTACCAAAGAAGCTGTACACATCTCCATCGCAAATATTGGCATTGATGTTTGATGAACTGTTTGGCAACACATTTAAATTCAGCGTGACAATACTATCACAACCAGATTGACTCGTCAAAGTATCATCAAAGGATCCTGCAATTTTTCTATAAATACCCCCAAACAAAATAGAATCCCCAGAACATATCTGCCCCGAAATACTATTTGTGATTTGAGGCAGGACAGTCAGGTCTAATACAAGAATACTGTCACAACCATTGATGTTATTCAGTGAATCCACATAAACACCCTGTGTTCCAATATTGGTTCCCCCAAAGAAGTAAGTGGACCCCTGACATATTTGTGCCGTTGTAGTGTCATTTGACGGTTGGTTTACTGAAAGTGTGAGCGTAACAACGCTATCGCAACCTGCTTGGGCAATTAAACTATCTATGTAAATACCCGGAGAAGATAAATTTTGAACGCCAAAAGGATATTGATCACCAGCGCAAATAGTAGCGTTGATATTGTTTGAAATAACATTGTCTACTGTAAGATCTAAAATGACAACACTATCACAACCATTCACGGAAGTAAGTGAATCATAGTAAATACCCGGAGTATTAACAACAGTACCATTAAAATTATAACTGTTTCCAGTACAAATACCAACAAATAAAGAGTCTTGTGTTACAGCATTTACAACAAGCTGCAAGGTGACAATACTATCACAACCTTGGCTTGAAACCAAAGAGTCATAGTAAGTTCCTGTTGTTGTTAAAATGGTACCGTTAAAATTATAACTTGTCCCAGAACAAATATCTGCGTTGATACTATGATTAATCGCTGGTTGTATCGTTAAAATCAAAACGGAAAGACTGTCACAGCCACTGCTAGAGAGAAAAGTGTCCACGTAAGTGCCAGCTGTGTTGTAAGCGCTTCCTCCCCAATTGAAACTTGTTCCGGAACAAATGTCAGCTAAGGTCGTATCTGAGACTGAAGCGTTTAAAGATACGTTAAGTGTTATGGCACTATCGCAGCCCGTTGCCGTACTGACGGTATCATAATATGTTCCAGGAGAACCGATAATGGTTCCATTGAAATTATAAGTGGATCCTGGACAAATGCTGACGTTGGGGTTTGAAGTAATAATTGGATTTATGGTGAGTACGAGAACGGAGATACTATCACACCCTGCGGCTGTTTGGAGTGTATCATTGTAAATTCCTGCTGAGTCAATAGTTCCTCCCGCCCAAGGGTAACTGGCACCAAAGCAAATCGCAGCATTAACAGTATCTGTGCTATAAGTACTGATGGTAACATTAAGCGTTATGGCACTATCACAACCTGCAGCCGTACTAACAGTATCGTAATATGTTCCGGGAGAATTGATGATGGTTCCATTGAAGTTATAAGTAGATCCTGGGCAAATGCTAACATTTGGGTTCGAAGTCAAAATTGGATTTACTGTAAGTATGAGAACTGCTATACTATCGCACCCCGCTGCTGTTTGAAGTGTGTCATTGTAAGTGCCTGCAGAGTCAACAGTTCCTCCCGCCCAAGAGTAACTGGCACCTAAGCAAATCGCTGCGTTAACAGTGTCTGTGCTATAAGTGCTGATAATAACATTAAGCGTTATGGTGCTATCACAACCCGCAGCGGTACTGACAGTATCATAATATGTTCCAGGTGAACTGATTATGGTTCCATTGAAGTTGTATGTTGAACCTGGGCAAATGCTAACATTGGGATTGGACGTAATGATGGGGTTTACAATTAGTATGAGAACGGCAATACTGTCGCAACCGCTTGCAGTTTGCAGTGTATCATTGTAAGTTCCTGCAGAGTCAATTGTGCCTCCTGCCCAAGGGTAACTGGAGCCTAAGCAAATCGCTGCATTAACAGTATCAGTGCTATAGGTGGTAACGCTGACATTTAGTGTTATGATGCTATCACAGCCATTAGCGGAAACAAGAGTGTCCTTAAAGCTTCCAGAGGTATTAATAATAGTGCCATTAAAATTGTAACTGCTTCCGGGGCAAATTGAAACGTTTATGGTATTGGTAGAAACGCTAAGTATGTTGAAAGTAACATCTACTAGAGTATCGCACCCTGTAGTGGCAACAATAGTATCCTGATGCGGTCCAACATTGGGATAGGTTTTCCCTAAGTACGTAAAAGGTTCCCCTGGACAAACATCTACTGTTACATTCTTGGTGGGGTGCGGCAATACGTTGAAAGTAACATCTACCAGTGTATCACATCCAGTAGTGGCTGCAATAGTATCTTGATGCGGTCCAACATTAGGATAAGTTTTTCCTAAATAGGTAAAAGGTTCTCCCGGACAAACATCTACTGTTACATTCTTAGTAGGATGCGGCAATACGTTGAAAGTGACATCTACCAGTGTATCACACCCAGTAGTAGCCACAATAGTGTCTTGATGCGGTCCAACATTAGGATAGGTTTTTCCTAAATAGGTAAAAGGTTCTCCTGGACAAACATCTACTGTTACATTCTTAGTAGGGTGCGGCAATACGTTGAAAGTGACATCTACCAGAGTATCACATGCAGTAGTAGCCGCAATAGTATCTTGATGTGGCCCAACATTAGGATAAGTTTTTCCTAAATAGGTAAAAGGTTCTCCTGGACAAACATCTACTGTTACATTCTTAGTAGGATGCGGCAATACGTTGAAAGTGACATCTACCAGAGTATCACACCCAGTAGTAGCCGCAATAGTATCTTGATGCGGCCCAACATTAGGATAGGTTTTTCCTAAATAGGTAAAAGGTTCCCCTGGACAAACATCTATTGTTACATTCTTAGTAGGGTGGGGCAACACATTGAAAGTAACATCTACCAGAGTATCACACCCAGTAGTAGCCACAATAGTATCTTGATGCGGCCCAACACTAGGATAGGTTTTTCCTAAATAGGTAAACGGTTCCCCCGGACAAACATCTACTGTTACATTCTTAGTGGGGTGTGGCAACACATTGAAAGTAACATCTACCAGTGTGTCACACCCAGTAGTGGCCGCAATAGTATCTTGATGCGGCCCAACATTAGGATAGGTTTTTCCTAAATAGGTAAAAGGTTCTCCTGGGCAAACATCTACTGTTACATTCTTAGTAGGGTGGGGCAACACATTGAAAGTAACATCTACCAGTGTATCACACCCAGTGGCCGCAATAGTATCTTGATGTGGCCCAACATTAGGATAAGTTTTTCCTAAATAGGTAAACGGTTCCCCCGGACAAACATCTACTGTTACATTCTTAGTAGGATGCGGCAATACGTTGAAAGTAACATCTACCAGAGTATCACACCCAGCAGTGGCCGCAATGGTATCTTGATGAGGTCCAACATTAGGATAGGTTTTTCCTAAATAGGTAAGAGGTTCCCCTGGACAAACATCTACTGTTACATTCTTAGTAGGATGCGGCAGGACATTAAAACTAAATGTTACCACACTGTCACAACCGTTTTGAGCAACCAAGGTATCCTGATGTGGGCCAACTGTTGTATAGGTAATACTATTATAAATATATGGCTCGCCAGGACAAACATCAATTGACACAATATTATATACTGGACTTCCAATAGATATTGTTGAACTGAATGTTGTTGTTAGATTACAGACTGTATCTTGACCGACAACCGTAATGGTGTAAGTTCCTGGAGTTGGATAGGTGTAAGTGAAATTGGTACTGTCCAAAAAGGTAACTCCATTTCCCATGTCCCAATTATACACAACGTTTGGGGTTGGGTTTGCAACACCAGAGATCATCATCAGGTTATTGTAACAATCGACTGAGTCCTTAAAAGATACTTGAGGCAAATTAGGATCACCAACAACTATATTGACTTTCACAGTGTCTCTAGTAACGCAGCCCGTGGAATCAATAGCTATGAGACTGGTGGTGTAATTTCCAGGAGTCGTAAAAACGTGAGATGACTGAAAAATTGTATCCAAGGGACTACCATCTCCATAATCCCAAATATAATCCGTTCCAGTACTAGTATTAGTAAAGGCAGCATTTAGTGGTGCACAACCAATGACATCTGGATTAACATTGAACAAGGCCTTAGCGGTGTCATATTCAAAATGAATTTTAAAAACGCCAACATCATAATTGTTGGGATAATTTGATGACCAAGCTCCAGGTGTGGTATTAAAACCACCATTTGTGCAAACAGCTTGATAAACATAGCCATTTCGATCAAAACGACTAGTACCACCATCAACATGGTCTTGAAGACCTCCGTAATAAGTAGCGAAAGACATGGCATTGGCATCTTTTTCTAAGGTGAGTAGGTAAAAACCACCATTAGTTTGAAAGGCCCCAGGGCTTGTAGGTAACCCAGAAACTGCATTGTGTCCTGATAAATAGATTCCGCCACATTGATCTACTAAAAACGCGATAGGAGAAAGCCCGTAAAATGAGGGTTTCCAATTGCCACCATTTGAACCTCCGATACGAGTTGACCATTCTAAGTTCTGCAATGTCGGGTCGAACTTGGCAACAAACTGCGTACTATTGGCCTGTGAGTATTTTCCAGGAGTAATTGGCGTATTCCCTCCTTCGCACTGACCAAAAATGTAAACGTTATCCTGATCATCAAGATCAACAAAGAAAGATTGTTCCCGATCACCAGTACCCCAATAAGTACTGCCCAGTTCTGTAGTGCCATTCCCTGATAGGTGTAGCACATAACCATCCATTAAACCACCTTGATACCAGCTTTGATAACCCGTAGCACCAGTGAATGTATTTCCAGAAGTCATTCCAGTAACATATAAATCTCCATTGACATCAAGATGCAAGCCATAGGCTGCATCATCTCCCCATGCACCAACGTACGTTGCCCAGTTCAGGTTTGTTAGGGTTGCATTTAGTTTGAAGACTACACCCATTTGGTTGGCTAAATAATTTGTTTGAAAAGCTCCAGCGGAAGTGGGGAAGTCGTTAGAGCTAGAATTAGAAGCGATGAAGCAATCGCCATTGGCATCTACAATAATTTCCCCTCTATAACTGTCACCATAATTAGGGTAGTAAGCAGGGGTTCCATTAGCGCCTGTATAAATTCCGTTTAAACCATCAAAGTCAGCTCCACCCACAAAGGTTGATGCTAGTAGATTTGATCCTGCAATGTTGAATTTGGAAACAACGATATCTGTTCCTCCATTAAAGGTGTAGTCATAAGAAGTCCAAAATACTGGATAGTTGTTGGAAGAAGAAGCTCCAAGAACATACAACTCATCATTATGAACATACATACTTTCAGGAAACTCGTATCCTGAACCACCTAAATAAGTTGCATAAATGAGGGTTGTTCCATCATCATTTAGCTTGCTTATACCCATGTCTGTCTGTCCTGCCCAGAATGTCTGGAATGCTCCAAATGTCGTTGGATAACCTGCAGCAAAAGCAATTGACCCTGTATAAATATTACCATTGTCATCATAACTTGAAGTACAACCCCAGTTTTCTCCAGCGAATGCTGTTCCGCTAAGTGTTGCTCCAATCAAGGTTGGGTCAATAATTAAATCATAGTTCCTATTATATCCATTTGGAAAATCGAAACTCATCACGCCCTTATCCAATACAAAAATGCAGGGAATAACGACCTCCTTTCCATTAATGATTTGGTACGCATATGGCTTTTCCTCAAAAAGTTCTCCAACTGAGTTTTTGAGAATAAGTTGTTCTTCATGGATGTACAAAGAATCCAAACCGGAGTAGGACAATTGAATATCGGAGGCATTTGCACCAGCCTTAACTATATAGTCGTACTTAAAATTGCCATTTAAGGAATAGGCGACTAAGTCTATATTCTGGTATAGTCCACTTAGGGTTATCTCGTTATAAGCTTTAACATTTGACGCCCATTTAAGTTGATCCTTCCCATGATAAAAGTTGTAGAACTCTGGTCTTTCATCGTTTCGAACAAATTTGGGAGTTTTGGCACCTACGAAACGTATATTATATGCATGATTGTTAATGATGTGCCTTTCAAGACCATTATGATCTCCCAAGTGATGCAATTCATGGGCCTCATGCAGGTCTTCTTCATTTTGAAAGCAAAATGTAAGTTGATTCTTTTCAAGGTATATCTGACCAGTTCCAAGAGATGCTCTAAAAGCAACATTGGATTGCCATTGTCCCTTATTTTCAATAAAACCAACTGAAGAAGCACTCAAAGAAAATTCGTATAAAACGAATAACACGAGCATAAGTACCCGTAAGAGTGGTTTTGAGGTTAATACAGTGCCCATTTTTGTTGTCGTAAGTTTATATCAAATTTAAATGAAGCATTTATCGCATGACCCATTTAATTATCCATAGGGGTTAATTGTTTATCAAAATGTTAATTTGGTTATCGTATCGTTCTGCGCGAAATTAATATGCCAAGCTGTTGGGAATTACCTAGGTAGGGATATAAAAAGGGATATGACCTATGACAAAGCTTGGACAAACAGCCTCAGTTTGCGAGTACCCATACGATTCATGGGGTCCTTCGCTTGCCATTGATTTTTTAAAAGGCGGAATATTAAGTCAAAGAGGGTTGGAGTAAGGTTTTTCATGGTTTAACTTTTTGTGACAAAAGAATTCGGATACTTCAATAAAAACAAAAATGTCCTCTATTTGTCCACATTCACAAATTAAGAGGGTTAGAAAAGCTAAAATCTTGTATCACTTCAAAGTAAAAACAGTTGAGAGTTTCTTTATTCGTTAATTTTGATTGATGGCGGGCTTATACATCCATATTCCATTTTGCCGAAAGGCTTGTGTTTATTGTGATTTTCACTTTAGTACGACATTGAAGAGCCAAGGTGATTTAGTAAAATCGATTTTAAAAGAAATTGAAATAAGAAGTGACTTTCTGGGAGAGCCCTTGGAGAGCATTTATTTTGGCGGAGGTACTCCATCTCTTTTGAGTTTTGATGAGCTTGAAGCCATTTTACTACAGATAAAAAGAAACTTTCAAGTCAGTGAACATTGTGAAATTACACTAGAGGCAAACCCAGATGATTTGACAAGAGAGACACTGGAGAATATAAAGCTTCTTGGGGTCAATAGGTTAAGTATTGGAGTGCAATCATTTCAAGAAAGCGATTTAGAATACATGGGCAGAGTTCATACAAAGGAGCAGGCTATTTCGGCTGTCACAATCGCGCAAGAAATTGGCTTTGATAATATCTCAATCGATTTAATTTTTGGAACACCCGGGTCAAACGATTCGAAATTGCGGGAGAATATAGATTATACTTTGAAGTTAAATGTCCAGCATGTTTCTGCATACTCATTGACCGTTGAGCCCAACACAATATTGCATCATAACATTTTACGAAAAAAAACAATTGGACCATCGGATGAAAACGTTGCAAGACAATTTCTATTGGTTCATGATAGATTAACCTTGAATGGGTTCGAGCACTATGAAATATCCAATTATGCGCTTGAAGGGTATCAATCTAAGCATAACAGCAACTATTGGAAGGGCGTTCCTTATTTGGGGATTGGCCCCTCAGCACATTCGTTCAATGGTCAAAGCAGAATGTGGAATGTCGCAAACAATGCACGTTACATTAAAAACATCAATTCTGGGAGTGTTGCATATCAAGAAGAAAGACTGCGTGACAAGGATAAAATAAACGAATACATCATGTTGAGCTTACGAAGCTATGGAATTGAACTAGCATTTTATGAAAGGCAATTTGGTCTACCAAAGGAGGGTTTGCTGGATAAAGCAAAGGATTTCCTAGAAAATGGGACATTATCGCTAAATAATGATGTCATGTCCCTGACAAAGGAAGGGATGTTGTATTCAGATGCTATTTCCGCTGAATTATTTGAAGACTAATTTCTTAACTTTAACATATGAAGATTTTTATTGTTGCGTTCATAACGCTTAGCTGTTGCTTTGGGAATTTGCAAGCTCAAAAAATGAATAACGAAAAACTGCAGAAAATTTTGGTTTCAGTTTGTGATAGTGTCCAAGGTAGATTGGGTTATTGGCAGATGAAATATGGTAAGGCAAATCTAATGATGATCACAGATGAAAAACACAACAGAATGCGAATCATCACTCCAATAGCACAAGAGAAAGACCTTGAAGACAAACACTACAAAGAGTCCTTGAAAGCTAATTTTCATACGGCCCTGGATGTTAAGTATGCCATTTCTGAGGGATATATGTGGTCAATTTTTGTACATCCACTGAAAGAATTATCTGCCGACCAGGTTAAAGATGCGATTAGACAAGTCTATTTTGCAGCTGCTACTTTTGGCTATACATATTCAAGTACTGACTTAGTTTTCCCAGGAAATTGATTGAGAAAACTTTAAGACCGCTTTTACAAACGATTGCTTAATATTGTGATCATGGTTGGAAGGATAGAATCAGAAAGTGGCCCAATAACATTTGACCTAAAGAATCCTGAGGACATTAGTATTCCTTTTGGTTCAAATTCAGGTCCTCTCGCGTGGTATGTTGAACATTCTAGAATTGAACCAGTTCAATCTGAAGGGTTTATAGGTTTGGTAAAAGAGGGGGGAAGTGTAAATTTCAAAGATATTAAATTCAACCCGCACGGAAACTGCACACACACCGAATGTGTGGGTCATATTAGTCCAAATGAAGAAATACTATGGCATGAGTATTTAGGAGGCTTTCACCTTGCACAACTTGTGAGCTTAAAACCAATAGAAAAAAATGGAGATCTCATATTAACAAATGAAGGGATGGGACACTTGCGACCAGGCATTGAAGCAATAGTGATTAGAACACTTCCCAATCATAGCGAAAAACAACAGTTAAACTATTCGAATACCAACCCTCCATATATAGACGTTTCCCTAATGAATTCTTTGAATAAACACGGCATAAAACACTTGCTTATCGATTTGCCATCAGTAGATAGGGAAGAAGATGGGGGCGCACTTGCTGCGCACAAGGCATTTTGGAATTATCCAAAATCTACAAAGTCGGGAAAAACGATCACAGAACTTATTTATGTTCCTGATAATGTAAAAGATGGCTTATATGTTATGCAAATACAGTTTCTTCGCTTAAATAATGACGCTAGCCCAAGTAGACCATTGTTATTCTCAATAATAAAAACATAAAATATTATTCTAAGCATTACACTTAATTTATTAACTTTGGCCATTCTTTAACACTGGGTTGAAATTTTATTTTGAGTATGGCAGTAAAAATTGATAAAACAGATCTAAAAATATTGAAGATTCTTCAGGAAGATGGAAGAATTACAAACCTCGAACTTTCTAATAAAATAGGATTATCACCAGCTCCAACCCTTGAGAGGGTCCGTAAACTGGAGAAGTCTCAATTAATCAATAGCTATCACGCGGCTGTAAATGAAAAAACATTAGGAATTGGCATCCAGGCATTTATTCAAGTATCTTTAGTAAGACAACTTGATAACGCAATAGAAAGCTTCCAAAAGAAGATTCAAGAAATTGCTGAAGTGGTTGAATGCTATCAAGTAACAGGTAGTTTTGATTATCAATTGAAAATAATGGTACAAGACATTCCCGCTTTTGATAAGCTGATATCTGAAAAATTAGGTAAGATTGAGGAAATTGGTCAAATGGAGTCCTATGTAATCATTTCTACTGTGAAAAACTCAAAAGTTATTCCTCTAGAATACAACTAACAAAATATTATTTCGAAATTTTTAGCCTGAAAGACGCTGTTTTTCAGGCTTTTTTGTTTTTCAGGTTTTTTTCTAACAATAAAACTACAGTTCTCCTCGTTTTAATCTAACCACCTCACAATCTCGCTGTATCTAACCTCAGTCCTTCCGAAAATTAAAATTAGATGCACAAGATTTACTCTTTATTATTTATTCTCATTGTTAAACAAATCAAAACTACTAGACATGGAAACTATGAAGAGAGAATCTGGCCTTGCTATCTTATTTTCAATCCTATTTATTATTCTTTTAGTGCTCATAACAAATACTACGAGCGCAAGTAGCCCACCACAAACGTTAAGTTTGGAGTGTCAGGTCACTTATTTTGGTAAAAAGAAACCTGGTATTCACTTAAGTCTTTATGAAGAAAATCAAATAAAGAACGAGAGTACTTCTAACGCTAAAGGAAAGGTTAAATTCAATCTGGAGCCGGGTAAGTATTATACTATTCTTGTTACAGAAGAAGGGTTTTCCGATAAAAAGATTCAAATCAACACGACCGATGTTGAAAATTTCAAAAAGGTCAAGGACGTGCATGTAGAGCTTGGCATGGTCATGCAATCAGATTTAGGAGGAAACAACTATCATGACGATTTAGACTACCCCTTTGCGGTTTTTGAATTGAACAAAGAAAAGCATTGTTTTCAGTATGATGCAGAATACGCTTTAGCAATGCAGGAATTGGAGTATAATGAGCAAATGAGACTTCTGGCTCAGAAATACAGAAAAATCATTTCAAGAAGAAAAATCGCCAACTTCTAGGCAAACCATATTTCATACCCTGATCTAGTCTTGCATGTCTAACCCTTTCAGCAAACAGCTTCTGAACGTCACCGGGAATTTCCAAGTTCACCCACTCAAATCTTTATCTACAATTCCCGGTGACTTTTTTTACTCAACATCAGGAAAAAGTTGCTCCAATCTCCTTTCCATTTCTCTAGCAATTTCCTGACTATCATCACCTTGGAGCTTTAACATTTTGATGATATTGTTATAACTCTCACGGTCCCTGTCTTGGCTTAACTTGAAGACTGTATCTACTTGGGTAACGCTAATTTCAAAACCTACAATAGCGTGCATAACTCTTTCTTTAAAAGATTCAGGTAAATTATCAAAGACAGTCGGGGATGTTAGATCATCATTTTCAAAATGCGCGGATGTTTTCCGCAGGATGTTCTCTAAGCCTGCTTCATTGACGAAGCGAATTTTGCCCATCATATGCACACTCATATAGTTCCAAGTAGATGGTGTGTTTGGGTTGCTATACCAAGTCCCACTCACATATGTATGCTTTCCTGTAAATATAGCCAGCACATTTTGGTTTTCTAAAAAGGCTTTGTGATGTGCCGTGCCCTTCATAATATGTCCACTCAGAATCTGTTTTTCTTGGTCTTTTTCCAAAAAGAGAGGAACTTGTGTCGCTACAGGGATCCCTTGAGCAGTGCAACCAGATAAAAAAGCAAACGGGTATTGCTTGATAAATGCTTGAACAATTTTAGGGTCATTTTCTTTATGATAAGGAAGGTCGTACATATGTGACTTTTGATTTGTAAAAATAAGTATTGTTTAGCGCCTATTTGAAATTGAACAAAGCATTACTTTTGATCAATGCTCGGCAAAGTTCAGAACGCAAGCTTAGACCATGAAAAGGTCCTTAAAACAATTCAGCTTTTGAATCATCGTGTTTCAGAACGCTTTCCAGATTCTGGCTTGAGTAAAGTAGGGGACGACTTGTTTTTAATAGCTGGTAGAGCACTCAAAAACTTGGAATGGATTGGAAAACCTCAGGTTGTTTTAAGGGTGATTTCCTATTTTATAATTTTTCTAGCCGCATGTGGGATTATTCTTAGCTTGAGCTTGGTAGACTTTAGTGAGGAAAATTTTTCATTCACCGATATTGTGACCTTTCTTGAAGCGGCAATCAATGATATAGTCTTATTGGGGGCGGCAGTTTTTTTTATGGTGACCCTAGAAAACCGAATCAAAAGGAGTAAAGCCATCAAAACGCTTAATGAGCTGCGTGCAATCGCCCATGTCGTTGACATGCACCAACTCACCAAGGACCCTCATCGGATGTTGAAAAGCAAAGAGAATACTGAGCATTCTCCAAAACAAACATTGAGTAAGCTACAATTGCAGAGATATCTTGACTATTGTTCTGAAATGCAATCATTAATTGGCAAAGTAGCGGCCCTTTATTCGCAACACTTACCCGATGATATCGTTGTGAGTTCTGTTAACGAAATCGAAAATCTTACCACTGGTTTTAGCAGAAAGGTTTGGCAAAAACTCATAATGCTAAACGAAATCAAAGACTAGAACTCGAATTGTATCCTTCTTTTTTTAATGGTTTATGATGGTTGGGCAACCATTAGAAATTTTATTCAGGGGTTACCTTTTAAGATAATTGACATTAAGTAGTAAAACTTAACAATTATTATCAAAATGGAAACAATAAATCAACCACAAAAGAGTGATACTAATATCACAAAGTATCAAAATGACTTTACCATGAAAAGACTTCTGAAAACCCTAAGCCTATTCGTTCTGCTAACCAGTGTTGTTTTTCAGTCCTACGGAGAAAACAAAACATTTAGCGTGTATTTTGACAACAATGCCTCTCAAATTGGGAATACCCAAGCTGAGGTAATTGCATCAATTCCGGAGATTGTGTCTGACAAACTGTATGAGATTTCTATTCAGGGGTTTGCTGACACCAACGGAAGTATAGATTATAACAATCAACTTTCCCTAAATAGAGCAAATGCTCTAAGGAATTTTCTAACAATGAGAGGTATAAATCCTGCAGCAATCAATGTTGTGGGTAACGGAGAAGTGAATACTGCTAATGGACTAAACTATGCCAGGAGAGTTGATATCACAATTCAAATAACCAGTCCTGAAGAGCTCTTAAACAAGAATGATATTCAAGGATTCAAAATAAACCCAAGGAAGAGCAATGTCATAAGAGGAAAAAAGGGCACAGAAGTTTATCTGCCCGCCAATGCATTTGTATTGAAAAACGGAAGCCCAGTGTTTGGTAATGTGGATGTTGAATTGAAAGAGTTTTATGAACTCTCTGATTATGTTCAGTCTGGCTTACATACAGCCACGCATGAAGGGACACTAGAAAGCGGAGGCACAATTTATCTCAATGCGAGCGCTAATGGTAAACCGGTTTACCCTAGAACAGCGCTTGAAGTAAGAATGCCCTCCAATAACTTGAAAGATGGTATGAATGTTTATTATGCCACCGGATCCTCTGTGACACCTGAAGGATTATGGGCACTAGACTCCAATTCATCATCCAATAAAATTGATACAGTTAATGTTAGAGTTGACTATCAGCACGCAATTAAACTTCTAGGAAGCAGGTTTTCCTTGGGGAAAGAGTATTTACAAAAAGCAGGCATTCTCGCTAATAAAGAAAAACAAGGGAGGCTCCTTATTCATCTCTTGAGGTCAGAGAATGAAAGTTTGACTGAAAAGGTATGTGATCTGTTTGATGTTAATGAGATTACTGCTTTCAACCGACATTATGTAAAGGATAAAACAGACACTTCAAAAAGCATCTTAAAAGGTAGTGGTAGACCTATATATAAAGCATCTACCCAAAGAAGAGTGAAGATGAAGGATTATCTCGGGGAGGGTTATGAAATGAAAGAAATCAATAAGGTTTATGTCACTTATAAAGACGACAGTTCAGAAGAAACAGATCTCTTAGCAAATCAAGCAAGAAATATTAGAAATTACCGATATTATAGATTACGCGCTTCAAACCTGGGATGGATCAACTGTGATCGATTCAGAACATCAGAACCTAGAGTGGTTGTAAAAGCTGATTCCCATAAGGAAAAAGTGGACTTTTGTGCTCTTGTTTTCCCTGATTTAAATTCAATTATGGCTGGCACCGTTTATTCGGATGGTATCATTAGGTTCGGGGGTGTTCCAAAAAACAAAAAAGCATATTTAGTGTCTTATGCCATGAAAAATGGAGAAATCAGATTTTCCAAACAACCGATTAAGGCGGATGATGATCTCAAATCCATTGAATACACCACAATAAGTAAAGAAGATTTTCAGGGTCAAATGAGTGCATTTGCAAAGTTGTAAACGGGTTTATGGAAATAAACAAAAGAATTCACCTCATTAACAAATCAAAAAACTTATTATGAAAACACTGATCACAATAGTAGGAGCTGCCATCATGCTACTAAACCTGGGAATCCTTATGCTAGCATGACTACTTTATTAATACCATGTTTAGAACTCTATTATTCATTTATTGCATCATCACATTACAAGGCTTAAGCCCAAACGCATACAATGAACCTTGGCTTATGCCAAACAAGGCATTTGTCGCAGATATATACCATGGCAATGAAATCAACCTGGACAGCATGGTCACAGACACTAATTTGATAGGGGTAATTCATAAAGTTTCTGAAGGACTAAGAGCAGACACGCTTTATCACAAAAGGTCAGAAGAGGCCAAAGATTATGAGTTACTTTGGGGTTCATATCACTTAGGTAGACCAGGAGACCCTATAGAGCAGGCAGAGTTTTATTTATCCTTGGTCGGTTGTGATTCTAACCAACTATTAGCACTTGACTTAGAAGATACAGATTCCAACCGCTTTATGAGCTTAGAGAATGCTCGTAAGTTCGTTCTTCATATAAAGGAAGAAACTGGAAAACACCCTTTCCTTTATTGCAACCATAAGGTTTTAGAGGAGATATCAAATGAATATGCTGAGGATTCGGTTTTTGCGGCTTGCCCATTATGGTATGCACGGTTTAGAAAAGACATTCCAAACTTTGAAAATGATGTCTGGGATGACTATACCTTATGGCAGTTCTCATCGGAGATCAATTGTACACCTTCAGCCACATGCCTTTATGATATCCCTGGGACAGCCTTTGACGTAGACATAAATATTTTCAACGGAGAGAAAGACTCTATAATATCAAACTGGTCAAACATCGGCCGAGATTAATATATGTATTTGAGAATTTTCGCAATAATACTATTTTGTAATCCTGTCATGGCTCAGTTTAACGTTGATCCATGTGAGGTTGTCGTTTCAAGTGAACATATCTTGGATTGTGAATTGGGTAAAGCCTGTGAGACCCTTTTGTTTCAAAGAAATCTTCCTGACGAATGCCTTGTTTTAACTCTACCAAGTGGAGGTACTCAAACGGACGCGTATTTATATCGCGAAAGAGAATTCCTAGATTACATCAACACCGGAAAAAAAATCTCAGCCATTTCCAAAGTGCATAAAATGCTTGGGGAAGGAATTCCTAAATTAGATTTAACAGATTTACCTGAAGGAAATTACTATTGCCACTATTTGAGCTGTGCTTTTGGGGGGTATTTTGAGATCGAAATTGTAGATAAAAAGTAAAACCTTTACACTATAAATAAAAAAATTTAGGCGCTCTCTCCCAACCTTTTTAACTTTAAATCATCTTATCTATAAAAGCCACCCTATTAAAAGCAAGACAAATAAAGCTTTAGTTGAACTTATTGTCGATGGTAACGCATTGGCAAAAAGGGAGTTATATGACAGATACTCTAGGCAAATGTATAGTATATGTTTACGATATTTAAATGATAAAGACCAAGCAAATGATGCTTTTCAAGATGGTTTTTTTGCAGTTTACAAGAATATCGAACAACTAAAAAAACCTGAGGCTTTGCCAGGATGGATTAAAAGGATTTTTGTCAATGCATGTGTTCAAAGTCTTAAGAAGAATAAAAACTTGGAAAATACCACGAACATAGAAGAAAGTGCATCGCACAAAGCAAGCTTAGATGGGAATGCTATCGAGGCCCTAAGTGTGGAAGAAATAAAAGGGCAGATTGCAAAATTGCCTTCGGGGGCAAGAACAGTCTTCAATTTATATGCCATCGAGGGGTATTCGCACAAAGAAATAGCTGAAATGTTAAACATTTCTTTAGGAACTTCTAAATCTCAATTACATGATGCAAGGAAACTTTTGAAGCAGAGAATTTCAAATTCTCAAAAAACAATAAATGAATTAGATGAACAAAGATTTACAGGATAACGAGTTTGATGAATTGTTTAGAAATAAGCTTTCTGGCGATGAAGTCAATGTGCCAGATGGGCTCTGGGCGGGTATAGACTCAAGCACTTCTGCTGCTGGAGGTTCAAGTTCAGGTGCTGGGGTTAATGGTGCTTCTGTTGGAGGTAAGTTAGCGCTTGGAAAAGGCCTAGCTATATTCATAAGTTCAGCTATCATTGTGGGTAGCGTCCTGTCTTATATTTTCGTTTTTCAAAATGAGCCTACTCAAGAAAACAATCTTGTAACAGAAGAAGTAATTGAAAGCGAATCAGAACCAAAGAACAATCCACAAAAAGTCCCTAGCACAGCACATGACTTTGCTCAAGAGAATGAGCCCCACTCAATGGATCAAAAAACACCTGAGGATAAATATACTACCGTTCAAAAGAAGGAGGAAAAGAGTGTTGGCGATGAGCGTATTGATTCCTCTGAAAATGATAAAGAAATCAACCAAAGTCATTTGAAAGAAGTAGAAAATCAAAACGCTAATAACATTACAAAACCAAATAAGGCTAATAGCAGAAATAGTAAGCCTCCAAAGGATCTGAATGTTGCTGCTGCTAAAAGTGTGGTAACGCCTCAAAAGGCTGAAGCAAGTCCAAAAAATGAACAGACAAATGACATTTCTGCACCACAAGACGCACAGGAACTTACCAATGGAGATTTGAGTGAGGCAACAGATGCCCAGCCGCAAGAGATGGATCAAATTCAGAGGGATTTGGATGCAATAGATTTAGAAGAGAAAGCTGAGGACTTAAACGCTCAGGATATTCCAAATGACGATTTGAAAAATGCGAAGGCAAACAATAAAACCGATGCGGAGCTGAATGAAAAGAATCAAATCGTAAATGACCTAAGCGAGTCGAACATGAACCCTGAAGTAACAGAAAATATAGTTAGTGAGACATTGCCTAAAGCAAATACAACTGAATCGGAACCCGTCAGCAATATGAATGAACCGAAACCAACATCCCCAGATTTATCTGATAAATCAGACCAACAAATGGGTGAAAAGGATGATGAACTAGCGATGAATTCAGAAGTAGATGTTGTGGTGAATGAAACTCCCTCAGCGGAGGTGCCTGATGATCCGGAAAACCCCAACCAGGAGAAGAATAAGAAAAATAAGAAAAACCCTCTTCTTGATACAAACCCCTTGAGTGACCCCAACAATATAGAACAGTCAAGTGCCGAATTTTTATCCAGAATATCTTTAGAGGCATTTGGTGGTATCAACCACAACGGTCAACAACTTAGCGCTAATGATCCTGACATTGATCCTCAATTCTTCAAAGATCACGAGACTAGTGCATTTACATGGTCTTATGGAGGAAATGTAAAATTCGAAGTGAATGATAACTGGTTGATTGGAGTAGGAGCCAACATCAATTTTTGGGAACGATCTTTTGCTGCCGAGGACTATGAAGTAAATGTGTTATACTTTGAGGACGAAATTGAGTTTACCACTTCTCAAGGCGATGTAATTACTTCATATGAGCCTATTGAAGGCACGATTGAGGACTACGTGTTTGAGGACTTCGATGATGATGAAGACATTCCCTGGGATTATGAGTTTGAGATGCCTGTTGATGTGGATTTATTCTACAGCTTTAAATATGTAACAATTCCTCTGAGCATTACCTATCAACAAAAGCTGAAAGCGGTCAATTTTGGCCTTGGAGCCTCAATTTATGGAAGGTTTCTTATGGATTCGAATTTTGAAGGGACAATTAGCACCGAGTTTGAATCAAATACCTTTGATGATCTTGAAACGCTGGAAATTGAAGACCAACTTTACGGACTTTCACTTTTTGCAACAGCGGAAATGCCAGTAGGTAAGAAACTTTCAGTCTTCTTAAGACCAAGGTTTGCAATGGATATCAAAAGCGCAACCTACATGTCTGTTGTAAATAATAGACGAACAAACTTCGGGGCGCAAGCTGGTCTTCGATTTCGATTAAAATAATTTCACATACGGTGGCAGTAAGGCTGTTAATTTAAACCTAAGTTTAAGACAGCCTTACTTTTTTGGCCCAAGATTTGAACAGTGATAGGGTAAGAAATATTTTTGGTTGGTATACCTTATAAAATTAAATTTGCACTGAAACAACAAAAACTCACATTTATTTCAACTCCATGATCAGCACATTGCAGAAATATTTTATTCTAAAGAAAGACAAGTACATCTTTCTGTTCACCGATTTCTGGTCGATTATTTTCTCAATAATCGTGTGTAAATGGACTTTTTCACAGCTCAACAATCCCATTTCAAATAAGACAGTTTTAGCCTTCTCAGCAATATTGCTAATCAGCTGGGCAATGGTCACCAAACTGTATGTTTCTAAGCAAAGAACCGGAAATAGGAGAAAGGCCACAAAATGGGAGTCCGTTAAAGAGTTTTTGGAAAAATGGATAAAGTCTTTTCTTGTAGTAGGATTAACACTCTACATTTTCGACTTTTCATTTTCAAAATTTTATTTCATCAGTTCGTTCTCGGCTTTTTTGTTCTTAGGTCTATTGAACAGAACAGCCGCAAAGCAGCTCTTAGAAGACATAAGAAGAAAGGGATTTAATTACAGAAAAATATCCATTATTTCGGGAAAAGAAGCCATTGATGATTTGGCAGAGGAAGCCTCCAAACACCCAGAATATGGTTTTAAGATAAAGCATAAATATGAAGTTGAAGAAGAGAACGGTTCTTACACATATGATTTTGGAGAAATTTGCAAAGATTTAGCAAACTTCGGCATTGACTATGTCTATGTGAATATCGACCTGTTTACAAAAGTTGAGCTGAACTATTTTTTACGCTTCTGCGAATTGAATAGTATTAAAGTTCATTTCATTCAAAAAGGACTTCAATCCTTGTATGACGAGACCTACAGGCTGGAAATAGACTATTTTGGTGAAACACCAACACTGTCCTTGGCCGAAAGATCTGGAGAGCAAGTGCTTTCATTATTAATGAAAAGAGCAGTAGATATAATACTATCAAGTTTCTTTTTGATTTGTATTGCCTCTTGGCTATTCCCACTTATAGGACTTATCATCAAGTTAAACAGCAGAGGCCCCGTATTTTTTAAGCAAAAAAGGACGGGCTTAAACGGAAAAGTTTTTAGCTGTTTGAAGTTTAGAACAATGCGTGTAAATGAGGATGCTGATCACAAACAGGCCGAGAAAGGAGATGACAGGATTACATCAATTGGCCATGTTTTACGAAAAACGAGTTTGGATGAACTCCCTCAATTTATCAACGTTCTTTCCGGTAGTATGTCAATTGTTGGCCCAAGACCGCATATGTGTAAACATACCGAAGAATACAGTGAACTTATTAGACCGTTCACATTTAGGCACTGGGTAAAGCCTGGGATTACAGGACTTGCACAAATCAAAGGTTACCGCGGAGAAACAAAAAACATTCGAAGAATGGAACACCGTGTGCGAATGGACCTCTTTTATGTTAAAAATTGGTCTGTTTGGTTGGATGCCAAAATATTCTTTCAAACGGCATGGGCTTTTTTAACCTTTAAGAACTTGGGAGAGTAACCCCGTCATAGTTTAAGGCTTAAAACTCAATACTTCTTATCTTTATCCCTAACTACTTCTTACATTTGGCAAAAGGATTGTAAAGACGTAAATAATGATCGCAGAAGTATTGCAAAGAATACAACCATTTATTCACCAAAGTCCAATACTTACGTCAAGACGAATAAATGATCTTACCAAAGCAACCCTTTTCTTTAAGTGCGAGAATTTTCAAAAAACAGGATCATTTAAAATTCGAGGAGCAACCAACGCTATCCTCACCTTAAATCAAGAAGAACGGAACAAAGGAGTTGTCACACATTCCTCAGGCAATTTTGCCCAAGCCGTTGCCTTAGCGGCAAAACTGAATGAGATCGTTTCCCATATTGTTATGCCACGAAATGCTCCTGAAGCAAAGAGGAGCGCAACGCTTGGATATGGAGCTAAAATCTACGACTGTGAATCATCAATCGAGGCCAGAGAATCTAAAATGTCGGAGATACAAGATTTGACAAAAGCAAATGAACTGCATCCTTCAAATCAGATAGAAGTCATTTACGGTCAAGGAACCTGTGCCTATGAACTCTATACGAAAGTTCAGGGCTTAGATTGTATCATCACGCCAGTTGGTGGTGGAGGACTGGTGGCAGGAACCTGTTTGGCTATGCAAGAGCTAAAAGGAGCTGATGTCTACGGAGCAGAGCCAATGGAAGCCGATGATGCCTTCAGATCTTTGCAAACAGGAATAATTGAAAGAAACGAATCTGTTAACACCATAGCTGATGGATTAAGGACGAACCTTGGAAATGTCAATTTTCCAATCATTCAAGAGCACATCAAAGAAATCTTACTGGTCTCTGAAGAACAAATCATTTCGTCAATGAAATTGATATGGGCAACGCTGAAAATTGTAGTGGAACCATCCAGTGCAACGGTATTGGCTGCTGTAATGAACAATAAGGAGAAGTTTGCAGGGAAAAGAATTGGCTTGATTTTGAGTGGCGGGAATGTGGACCTCAATAAGCTCCCCTTTTAGGCTTTAGTTCATGGATTGAATTGCGAACCAAACCAGCCTCAGACCAAAAATCAGCATGATGATACCAATAACTTTATACACTTTCAGCAAAAAATTTTCTTTGATGAATTTTTTGAGCTTATGAGCAAAAAAGACTTTTAGGGTATCAGTGAATAGAATTGCCAAAAGAGCAGCAGATAAGAACAAAAGAAGGTCTGTCGAATTGCCATAATCCTCTTCAGCGAAGGCTATAACACTAATCCACACAAGAAAAACAAAGGGGTTTACAAAATTTACCAGATACCCTTTAATAAAAAATGATAAGAACTCCTTAGACTTTACTTTTAGTTCCTTGCCCATTTTAGGTTTTGAACTGATTAAGTAGTTAATTCCCATAGCCAATAGAATAACAGCGCCTACAATTGCAATCCAAAATTGATTATTTGGGTTTTTGAAAAAGGGAGCAGCCCCAGCATAACAAATGCCTACACAAACAACATCGCTGATAAAAATACCGAAGGCAACGGCCCAACCCGCCAACCTTCCATAATTTAGCGTTCCTTTTAAAAGGGTAAAGAACACCGGGCCAATAAAAATCACCATACCCAAACCAACAATGAACCCTTGAATGAAAGACATTCAACAAATATACGTTATCGGCTCGTTAAACATAATTACTTGACTACGACTCTTTGACGCATTATGGCGTTATCTGAGGTTCCCGTAATAATATATATGCCTGGAGATAGTTTTTGACGTGGGTCAATCGCGATGTTTATTTCTTCACTATGATTCTGCATGTACACTTTCGAAAAGTATTCTTTTCCTGATACATCTTGAACGACAATGAGAACCTCCTTGTTATCAAAAGCATTGCTATGAACCGTTATGGGGCCTTCTTGTAATGGATTTGGGAAAACCGTAAAGGTAATATTATCATTAGATGTATTTGACACGGTGACACTGGCCCATGAAGAATGGTTATACTCCCCATTTTTGTCAACCATTTTTAACCTGTAATAGCAAGTGTTCTGCGTTAAATCGAAGTCTTTTGTTTTATACTCAACGAAGACGGAACTATTCCCTTGCGCTTTGACTGTATCTATGGACAGGGTTTCTTGGAAGTCTGTTGTTTTTTCTATTGTGAAGTAATCAGTGTTAGACTCACTGGCGGTTGTCCAGGTAATAAGAGCATTGTTGTCGTTGAATAGTTGAACATCAAAAGCTACCAGCTCAACAGGCAAAGGATTTACGCCAGAAGGGGACCCAAATTTAAAGGGCGAAAAGTCGGTGTAATACGCGGAAGTAACTGAGCCTGTTGCCATGCCAGTAGCGGCCGTGTTTCCATAACTTTCCCAATCCGATCCATCATAATGTGCGACCACCAAATCTGCAGAGCCAATAGAAGTAATTCCACTAAAACCATTGTCTTCCCAATATAAGGTAACCTTGGCACCAGAAGACCCAGAAATCTTATTCAAATTCCAATACTCTGAAAGACTCACATTGTTTAGGGAAACATCTACAGAGTTGTCACCAAAAGTTTCTCGTTTGTATTCGGCTTCGAAGGTGTTGGAGCTGACAAGATCCGATATACCTATTCTGGCCCACTTACCAAGATGCCCAGTTGGAAAAACAAAGTCGGCACTTCCAATCTTACGGACCGGCCCTGAAATATATGAGTCTGCATTACCTCCATCGCAGCTTGAAGCACTATTAAATGTTACATAGTTAGCGCTTGTAGTGCTGACAATTCCTGTTGTAAATTTCATTTCATTGTCAATACCTATTCCCGTATTAAGTTTTAGAGTGTCATCACCATCTGTTTTTTCTATATACAAGTTTAAAAAGGTGGTCGTGCTTGTGCCCGATACCGTTGCGTTATCATCACCCATTATAATTACCGAGTCAGAGGAGTGGATGATTGTTCCATTGTTTGTTATGTCTCCGTAAATGTGAAGTTTACCCCCTCCTATCCTGAGAACGGCTCCATTCTGAATCGTTAAATTATCACAATACGCTTGAACATTGTCACCGATATAAGCTGTTCTCCCTGTTGGAATAATAACATCTGTAAGTTGATCAGGGATATCAAAATTCTCCCAGTTCGAACAAAATTGCCAGTTGCTATCTGCACTTTGTGTAAAGTTTAGATTGACATTACCGGCAGGGTTACCGTTTCCGATAAAGAATGAATCTCTGGCAATACAATTCACGCCATAATTATTATCAACCCATTCTATGGTCGGTGAAGTAACATTTATGGAGTCAATGGTGGCGCCTGTGCTCCATATGAATGAAGAAGCAAATTCATGATTTACGGATTTCAGCCAAACTCCAGGAGCTCCGTATAGGCAATAGTAATTTTTTCCGTTGGTAGTAGTATATGTGGGGCCAGTAAATGTCCACCCTGTGTTTCCGCCCAAATCAGAGCTGTTTGAACCTAGGTTATAAGTTCCAGAGCCTGTGATGGTCATGTTTTGAATATTAAGAAAGTCATCATCAATATTTGAGGCTCCTGCGCCCATAGTGATTGTTGCGGTTCCTGAGTAGGGAGAAATCGATGGCCTGAAACAACCATTTGCTTCAAAACCTAGTGTATCGTTGATGGTGATAACTCTTCCCGCAACAAATTTTGCTTCATAAGCAAGTCCGTTTCCAAGGAAAAGCAGAGTGTCGATTGTGTGGTTGCAAAGGGAAACACCACCGTTCTCGTAAAAAATAACTTTATTAAAGATGTTGGTTGAAAGTGAGCTGTTAGAAGAAATTTCGCCTTCACCGTAGAAGGTTATATTGTGAAAAGTGGAATTTCTACCCCGTACAGTTGAGTTTTCGTAGGCAATAACATCATAAAGGTCTTTCCCATCAGCAGATACTGTAACACCACTGCTGTTCAGAAGATAAACTGTAGAGGTTCCCTCATTAATAATAGAGTTACCGTTTGTTATTTCGAGATCTCCATTTGAGTTGCTTATATAAATCTTTGAAGAGCCCATATTCAGTGTACAAGCGTTACTGCCTGAAACATCAAAGTCTCTATACTCCATATTTATTGGGTTGTTTAGATTTAATATTCCGTTTTCCAGATCTAGTTGGTAGGCTGACAGTGAATCACTTATGTTGTACGTTCCTGTGCCATCGAAAGTCAGCCTCTTGCCAATATATGTAGTATTTGAAGTAATGGTGTTATTTGCTGTACTCGAAAGCAAAAAGAAATCAGAATTACTTCCTGAGCCACTTATAGACATGTTTGCAACAAAATAAAGTGAACCATAGATAGATAGATCAAAGGAGCCTGTGGAAAACTGGGGGTTATTCGTGGCTCCAAGCCAGCTCATATTTTTACAAACTCCATCTATATCTAAAGTGACCACTTGGTTGTTCAATGAGAATGAGTTATTGTCGAAGAAGACACTGTCATTAAGGGTCGGGATGCAACCTGTTGCGCTTTGACCAGCACCCCCACTGCTTAGCGCCCAATGCGTGGGGTCCGACCAGTTTCCTGTATTCCCAACCCAATAATAATTGTTTGAACCCAAAACATTTAGTGATATTCCAGAGTTATTTCCATCTTCATACACAACATTATTTCCTGTCCATGTGGCTGTTCCACCAAAGTTCATGTCTTCAAAGTTGAAAAAGTCAAATGAAAAACTGGCTTGACCATAATTCAGTGTGGCTTGCGAAGAAGTAGATGTTGATCTAATGAGGTTTGGTAAAGCACAGGTTCCGGCATTCGCGGTGAGTTTATTATTTACTGTGGCCGTTCTTGAAGCTGCAAATCTGTATGTCTTGTTTGGTGTTCCTAGAAGTTCTAAGGTATCAAAAGTATGATGGCACTGTTCGACATCTCCTGATTCAGAAAATATAACTTTATTGTAGGTATTGGTTGCGGAGGATGAGTTTGCTCTTACCGTACCATCATCATAAAAAGTAATATTATGAAAGTCAGAATTCAAACCTGATACTGTTGATACTTTGTAGGCGATTACATCATATAGATCTTGTCCATCTCTCAAGCTTATATCATTGCCTTCTTTTAAGTGGATGGTTGACGTTCCAGGGTTAATTGTAGCACTGCCATTGCTGCTCGTGAAATCTCCATTTACGTGACTTATGTATATATGAGAACTGCCAATATTAAAAATGCATGCGGCAAAACCGGAGATATTAAAATCGTTGAATGCAGAATTTATGGCATTATTATTTGTGTTGATGGTTCCTTGTTCAATGTCAAATTGATAAGCAGAAATAGAATCAATGAGGTTGTATGTTCCAGTACCCTGGAATGTTACCCTTTTTCCAATATGAGTAGTGTTGGTTGTTATTGAATTGGACGCGGTAGCAGATAGAAAGATGAAATCGGAGTTTAGTCCCGAACCTGAAACGCTCATATTTGATATTAGGTACATTGATCCATAGATGGACAAGTCAAAACTCCCAGTAGAAAATGACGGATTATTTGTGGCTCCTAACCAGCTCATATTTTTGCAAGTGCCATCAATATCCAAAGTTACCGTCTGACTGCCCACAGAAAAGGAGTTGTTGTCGAAAAACACACTATCATTTAATGTTGGGATGCATCCGGTTGCACTTTGCCCTGGCCCACCACTACTCAGGGCCCAATGTGTTGGGTCAGACCAATTGCCTCCATTCCCAACCCAGTAATAATTATTCGACCCCAAGGTATTGAGTGTAATACCAGTATTATTGCCATCTTCGAACACTACATTATTGCCTGTCCAACTTGCGCCTGTAAAATTCATATCCTCAAAATTCCAATAGTTGAAGGTGAAGCTTGGCTGCCCATAATGGACGGTGGCTTGACTAGAGACGGAGGAAGACTTTAGAGTGTTTGGGAGAGCACAGGTGCCATCACTTACTTCCAACTTGTTGTTAATAGTTACAGTTTTGTTGGCCCCGAAAGTAAAAGTTTTGTTAGGCGCACCTAACATTGCTAAAGTGTCAAATGTGTGGTTACAAACAGTGGCACTTCCTTCATCATTAAAAATCACCTTATTGTATGTGTTTGTTACAAAGGAGGATCCACTACTTACGGATCCTTCTGCCAAAAAAGTAATGTTGTGAAAATCTGAATTTCTTCCTATTACTGAAGCTACACCATATGCAATGATGTCATAAAGGTCCTGGCCGTCATCAAGATAAACATCACTTTGGCCAATTAAGTGCACCGTGGAAGTACCTCTATTTATTATGGCGTTTCCGTTTGTGGCATCAAAATCACCATTAGAATCATTAATATAAATATTTGAGCTTC
>JALEGO010000183.1 GCA_022763165.1 Flavobacteriales bacterium | reverse complement strand
ATTCCTTATAATACTGGTTCCGAACAAGCATGTGGGTTTTATGAAGAACATCGTGGGCATGCTTTCTTTGCTTCAAACCCACCTACAAAAAACATTTTGCTTTTTGATAAAGGAACAATTCAATACGAGATTTCTAACCTACATTTCCTTATGGTCACTAACAACACATCGGACTTTAAACATATGGCAAGCAAGGAAATATTTCAGTATGATCGTGGCTATGAATGCGTTTACACGGGGAAGAGTAACGATAATTTTTTTAAAATCTTTAAGAAAGTGATCAATGAGGAAATTAGTACATTTCATTTTGTAGAAGTCAGAGTTGGTGATGAACCATTGGAAACTATTCAAATCAACGGAAACAATATAGAAAAGGGAACAGAATTATACTTTGAATATGCCTTTGAAAAAATAGATGATCCAAAGTTAAAAGAGCAAATCAAGGATTGTATAGAATATCGACTGCGTTATTTGCTACTGGATCTACCGGAATTAAAAAACGACCATTTGCCGGACTACAACCTAGAAAGGTTCACGATTTCTGATATTCATAGTTTAATGAAATAAAAAAACCACCCTAAGGGTGGCCATATGTCTTCTTTATCACGATGGAATTTCAATCTTACTCATCATGAATTTCAAATTCAATATCAACTAAATCTGCTTCATTACCTTCCTCATCAGTACATTCAAGAACAAGGTCAAAAGCAGTATGATGCTCTGCCGTATCCAACTCTAAATCGGCTGGAATTACAATACTAAGCTCAATAGTTTTTTCAGTTCCTGAAAGCTCACCTACTTTCTCATAATCCCATTCATCATAGATATCTGTAGTTTTACCATGGCTGTGATCTCCGCCTTCATGAATATCCAATTTGTACTCTTTCAATGCTTCATTGTCTGAAAAAGTAGCTTTGAAATTAATGGTTTCTCCTGGTTTGAACTCTGCTCCAGCAGCTGGACTCTCAAGTTTGATTGTTGGTTTCTCTTTGTCCTTTTTACATGAAACCGCTAAAATAGCGAGGCTCATAAAACCAATTGTTAAGATTCTCTTAGTTTTCATTATCTAATATTTGTAACAAATATATGACTTTTTGCAACATAGTTGCATAAACTATTTTAAAGCTTCGTTTGACCTAAGCTTTAAACTAACAATTGGAATGCTCAGATTGATAAAAAAATTCCTACCAGGTTCAGTTATACCGATAATTCTGAACCTACTAATATGATCAAAATAGGGTGTATTCAAAAGGTTCTTCACACCGAAAGTGATAATTGATTCATTGGTTTTCCACATAGCAATCTTCATGGAAACTTGAGCATTCAATAAAAAATATTGCGGGGTTTCAAGCTCATTCCTCTCAGTCAATATTTGAGGAGCAACATATCTTGGGCTAATGCCAAAATCGATCTCAGAAAGCTTTTTCTTTTCTCGAACCCATTCATATTCCAAATCCAACATCAATTTGGCCGGAGGAATAAATGGCAAAGGCCTTTGCTCATCAATATTCACTCCAAAATAAGACTGTAGATTGATGCTTGTATGAAGCGGCTCAACAATATGAAAATCATATAAGAATTCAAATCCTCCATGAAATGCAGTGTTTTGAGTGTACTCATAGATCTGCCCACCTGAAGTTCCTTCAGGCGCAAAGCTACCGGTTGGTCTCAAGTAAAGATAATTGAAGTAATAAGAGGCAAAAGGCGTGAATTGCAGAATAAAATCATTCTTATGCTTTTGCCACTGAAAGTCAATCTGCACGTTTCGTTCAATATCTAGTGCGGAATTACCTCTTTCATAGCGAAATGAACCATGATGTACACCATCTGCAGATAATTCTACTTCATTTGGATATCTGTATCCAGAGCTCAAATTCCACTTGAAATTACGATAATGATCAGGTCTAAAGGACCAGCCCAAAGCTGCCGTTCCAGTGAAAAACTTTCTATCAATAGCTTTACTTAAAATATCAGTAGATTGGATGGTACCATCAGAGTTGTATGTTGGTTTGAGAGCCTCCTCAATATTGATGATACCCATATCCGCTCTTAAACCAGCATTAAGGGTGAGTTTGTCAGATTTACGGTACTCCATAAAGCTATAAATGCCCGCCTCAGATCGTCTAAAGTTTGATATTAAAAACTCCACTCCTGAATAAGTATTTTCTTTGGTTTGAGCACTTATTCCAAACACGGCATCCAAGTTATCGTTATAATGCTGGTGGTAATGCGCATTTACGGTATAGGTCAGAAGGTCAAGCCCAAGCGCCAGTCCTTTTGGGTTATCTTCTTTGATCAAGAATCGTTCAAATTCATTTCTTACATTTTTTTGAACTGCAGCATCAATTTCCAACCAATTGCGTTCAAAAAGGATATTACTATTCAATGATACTTTTTGATGTTGAATACTTTGATTTGGGTCATCAATATTTCTTCTATCTCCATCGGGTAAAAGTTGGTCCTCATCCGGACGACCATGTGAGGAAGGGAAGAACCCTAAATCTTGCCCGAAATGACTTAGAGTTAACTTTACATTACCCCAACCGGCTCCTGCACCAACAAATGCAGCATAGCTTTCTTCTGCACCCGCTGTATTTTTTACATTATTATCTACCAATGGAAAAATATACGAACCCCATTCAAAGGAATCTGTAGGTGTTTGAAAGTCTGAAAATCGTTTGTTCGAATAGGTTGCACCGCCAAAAAGTCCATTTTTGTTCCATTCTAAATTTCCAGACCCTACCAAGACTTGGGCATTACTTTGTCCTCCCAAATTGAGTTCAGCCTTCAAAGTATTCTTTTTAGGTATTTGGTCTGAGC
Source organism: Flavobacteriales bacterium (assembly GCA_022763165.1). GTDB lineage: Bacteria > Bacteroidota > Bacteroidia > Flavobacteriales_G > JALEGO01 > JALEGO01. Next base: position 889 of record JALEGO010000183.1, on the reverse strand, counting down.
TTATATTTACGACACCAGCTAAAGCCTCCGCACCATAGATCAATGCTGCTGGACCCTTTATTACTTCTACCTGATCCACTCGGTTCTGATCCAATTCCAAACCGTGATCACTTCCCCATTGCTGGCCTTCTTGTTTGATATCGTTTTCTGCTACTAAAACTCGATTTTGAGAAAGGCCCCTTATAACGGGTTTTGCAGCAGCTGTTCCAATATTAATCATATCAACTCCAGGGATTGATGTGAGACTTTCAACAAGATTGTTTCCACCAGTCTTAGCTAAATCTGCTCTATTTCGTACATCAATCGTCATGCTTTGATGTTCCTGATCACCTTTTAACAAAGAGGATTCAACAACATGCTCTTTAATCTCAATTGAGGATGGGTGCAAATAAAAGTTCATTTGCTGACGGCTGTTTTCAATGATTATTTCCTGAGATTGCGTTTCAAAACCTATAAAGGAAATGTGAAGGTGATAATGCCCAGGCCGGTCAAATTCCAAGCTATATTTGCCATCTTTATCCGCTGTAGTACCAGTACCCAGCTCATGCACCTCAATACTTCCCCCTAGAAGGGGCACAAGATCTTCAGATAACACTAGCCCTTCTAATATATATGTTGCCTCCTGCCCTTTAAGGTTAAAAAAAAGAAACATCAATATGAAACTCAGAATCCGCAGCATGCGGCTGCAAAAATACAAATAATTGCAACAAGGTTGCAGTTAGATTTTACGCCCAAAAAGACCCAATCTAAATATACGTGTAAATATTAACATTATATTGATATTCAAATAATTAGAATAATTTTTATCAAAATTAAAAATAATAATCTACTCAATTGTTGGTTTCAAAGACGTGAGTATAACCTGAATTTTGACTCAAGTTTAACACTT
>JALEGO010000182.1 GCA_022763165.1 Flavobacteriales bacterium | reverse complement strand
CCAACATTTGCCCTTTTTCGATCATGAGATCAACAAGCATCTCGCTATTTTCTGGTAAAGTTTTAATTGCTAAATCATTGTAAAAAACAGCAGAATCATGGTTACCAGTTGTAGAGAGCATAAATGAAATGTAATTATAACCTCTTGCCGCTTCTTCTCGAATATTGTTTTCCTTAGCAATCTTGATCCCTTTAGCGTAAGCGGCTCTGGCTTTATCAAATGCTGCCGACTGCTCATGTGCAGTCCCAAGTTTAAAATAAGCTTTGACGATATACAGTTTTGCCAGAACTCTATCTTTTAATTCTATTGCTTTAAGCGCAGTCAACTGAGCCTGTTGGGGTTTTGAGGACTGTAAATTAACTTCAGATTCATTGATTAAAATTTTACAATCATGGTCAGCATTGATTCCAAAAAACTGCTCCTTTTGAATTTTCCATATGGAATCACTTTTGGCTAAATCCCGTTCATCCGAATATTGTTCGAATAGGCTGTCTAAAATTTCAAAATCTGTCTGTGCGAAGCTAATCGTATGAATCAAAAACAAAGCAAGAATAGTTCTGATGCGCATGAGAAAAAAATTCATGTAAATTTATGAAAAGCAAAGTCTTGAGACAAAGTGCACTCTAAATGCACCCCCCTTAGCCCCCTTATTTTTGCCAAAATTCCAGAAAACACAAGCTAATTTTAAAGCCAAAATCTGATACTATGAAAATAATAACAAGATGCTTTGTTGCCTTATTAATTGCTTTCAGTTTTTCATGCAGAAAAGGAAGCAACCCAAAGAAAATGGAAGATAAAATAATTGGTAAATGGTTATTAATCAATGTTACAGGAACAGACGGAATAGATTATACTTCACACTACAAACCAGAAGGCGTAAACGATTTACATTTTGAATTTGTAGAGAGCCCCCAAAAAATTTGGACCATAGAATATACCTATTTCAATGGCAGTTCCGCCATTGGACATGCTTCTGAATGGGAACTTCAAAAAATCAGAAAATCCCAAATGGAAACTGAGGACTACATCTATTTGCGACAAAACGTTGATCTAAGTAATAGCACATTTCTATATACAGGATTTTCCGATGATGGCTCTATTCTTGAGTACATTGATAAGAATCATATTAAACTGTTTGTTGATGATGGGGTGAAATATAATTTAGAAAGAGTTGAATAAAATAAATCCTTTTATTCTATCTCCAAAAAAGAAACAATTTCGGTAGTATAATCCATACAGTCTGAACAAATAATCAACGCTTTGTTATCAAACAACATGATTTGGTTGAGTTGTGCAAAGCGTTTGATTTTTTTCAAGAAAAGTGTTTCCAAGGCTACCAACTTGTCGGTTTCAAATTGAGTTAATTTTTCTCGGACAGCAGCCTCATAAATCTCAATACTATGCTGTTTCTTGAACAGCTCAGCTTCCAAGGCCCCTCTTTCCTCTTTAGCCAGCAGAAAATGTTGCTTATTAAGTATGACATTTATCTCATCAACAAGCGTCTGAAGCGTATCCTGATATTTAATCGTTAGCCTATTGAGTTCATTTAAGGCACCTTTATATTGACTCCATGATTTGAAAGCCCTTTCAGAATCATATATTCCCATGTTAAACATTGGAGCTGTGTTAAACCCCAATAAGACAAAAAGTAAGCTGAACTTCATAATAAATGATTTGCATAGCAACTTGATAATTTTTGATTTATTGCAGGAATACTAGTAAGACATACATTTTCACATTCCTTAACAGACAAATACTTCTTCTTTAAATTCAATTACTTAAGTTTGAACGCAATGACTCACCTGCTTAGCACAGATCGACTGAATAAAAAGTATGGAAACCTTCATGTTTTAAAGGATATTTCACTTCAAGTTGAAAAAGGTTCTGTGTTTGGCCTTTTGGGACCAAATGGCAGCGGAAAAACTACTACTCTTGCTATATTACTTGATATTGTTCCCGCTGATTCTGGGACATACCAGTGGTTTGGTGAAACCCCTTCCCCTTCTTCTAGAAAAAGAATCGGATCAATCCTTGAAACACCCAATTTTTATGGGTATTTAAGCGCAGAAAATAATCTTAAGATTGCTTGTGACATTAAAGGTGTCCCATATGAAGATATAGACCGTGTTTTGCACATTGTAGATTTAACCATGCGCAGGAATGGAAAATTCAAAACCTTTTCATTGGGCATGAAGCAAAGGCTTTCATTGGCCTCGGCCCTTCTTGGAGATCCAGAAATTCTGCTATTGGACGAACCCACCAATGGCCTAGATCCGCAGGGCATCGCTGAGATTAGAGAACTGATACAGCAAATAGCGGGTTTGGGGGTAACCATTATTCTCGCAAGTCATATGTTGGATGAAGTAGAAAAGGTGTGTTCTCATGTAGCCATTATAAAAAATGGATCTCTTATGGTTCAAGGACCTGTGGATGAAATTCTTCAAAGCGATCCAATGATGGAAATTGCAGCAAACAATATGGAGCAATTGAAGGATATTCTTAGTCAACATCCAAGCGTCAGGGAAATAAAAGAGTCTAGGCAATTTTTTGTTATCACCCTTAATGAAGGCATTTCGACATCCGAATTGAACGAGTATGCCTTCAAAAATGGTGTTATACTCACTCATTTAAGGAATAAAAAGAAAAACTTAGAAGCCCAATTCTTAGAAATTACAAACTGATTGATTAGACTGTTTAAAATAGAACTGCACAAGATCAAAGGCAATACAGCCTTTTGGATCATCTTAGGTTTGTATACAATTTTGTTCATGCCATTAGCATTTGCGCTTGATGGGATATTAGATTCTTTTTCAATCAATATCAATGGACAAGAACAGCCATCGCTTTCAGATGCGCTTCTGCAAGGCTTCTCTGTTTTCAACTTCCCTCATATTTGGCAAAATCTTGCTTATATG
>JALEGO010000181.1 GCA_022763165.1 Flavobacteriales bacterium | reverse complement strand
TTGTTTGAACCAGAAAAATCAGCAGCCCATCCTACATCAGATGGTATGTTGTTATCTTGCCAGGCTTGGGAAAAATTCCATTGTAAACCATCCCATAAATGCAAGTCTGCACTTGAGTGGAGAGGTTTATAAGAGTGAATTATGGCCTTATTTCCATCTGCACTTAAGTATACGTGTTCACCATACCAATCATTACTTGTGTTATTACTGAAAACCTGTTCTAAGGACCATCCATTGCCATTCCATGAATGAATTTCTACTCTCCCAACATTTTGATTGTATCTTGGTGCACCCACGATAATTTTAGTTCCAAGACCATCCATATCGATTTTCATACCGAATCCTTCGTTAATATACTGTCCAATGATGTCAGCACCTTTTTGTATCCAATTAACACCATTCCATTGGTACACCCTGACGCTGCCAATTTGACCCCCAGATGGTATTCCAATAGCCATTGTAAGTCCATCGTTACTTAGACAAATATTTTCACCGAATCTTGCAAAAGAATAAGAACCCGTCAAAGTATCACCCATTTGCGACCATTGAATCCCATTCCATTGATAAACCATTACCTGACCATAAAAATCTGTATTTCTAAGAGTTGATAAAGCGAGAATGTTTCCATCTGCTGAAATGCTCGCAGAATAACCCATCAAATCTCCAGCAAACTGCCCCTTAAACTTTTGACCTTTTGGATTCCATTGAATTCCATCCCATTCATAGACAGTCACATGTCCAGTATCAGGAAGAACACCGTTTATACTTTGTCCATAAGCCCATTGAGGAGCACAAGCTACAAGTATATTGCCCGAGGAATCCAACTTTACTGTTGCACCCATTCGGTCACGAGATTTATCTCCATAGATAGTGTTTCCTTTTTGCACCCAAAGATTGTTTTTCCATTCAAATACTCTTATTGAACCTTTTTTCGTAGTATAATAATGCCCTTGGGATCCAACCGCAACAGTGTTGCCGGAATGATTCAGACTAATTGCTGAGCCACAATTTTCGTTGGTGCCACTTCCAATTATTTCTACCCCAATTTGAGGCCAGTTTTGGCTAAGGCCACTTGTCATTACCAATAGGTAAACAATAGCAGTTAGAATTATCTTAAACAAAATCCAGTTGTTATTTGAGTTTAAAGCAAATGTTTCTACTTTTTTTTTGAATGGAAACGATTCATCCAACTTTCTTGCTTAATTACCCCAAGATTACCCTCTTTGATAAAAATAAGGAGCATTATGGTATTAAATAGATCAAATTAGTTTTTTGTAATTTTCCAATCAATTAATTTCACAAACGTGTTTAAAGATCTTGGAAAAGGATTAAAGTCTTACATAAAAGCCATCTCTTTCATTACAGAGCATGGTTTTTTGAAATACTTTTTATATCCCTTCTTCATAATACTAATGATCTTCGGAACGAATTACTTCTTTGTTAAATCCACTTCTGGATTTATTCATGATTGGCTTTCCGGTGAATTTCTGAATTTGGGAAATGCAGATTATTTTTTCAGTGATTTTATTAAGGATAACTTCGGGTTTTTCGGTGGGTTCTTTCTAACCATTATCACCATAATTGTAGGTTTAATTATGTATATATTATTGGCCTTTATTGGTGGTTATGTGGTGCTATTAATCATGTCGCCTATACTGGCATACATTTCTGAAAAGGTTGTTGAGGTCAAAACAGGGGAAGAGACTCCATTTATTTTTTCAAAGTTTGTAAAGGATGTTTTGAGAGGTGTTTTCATGGCCTTAAGAAACTTATTTATGGAGTTACTCTTTATGTTTATGTTCTTCTTGATGAGCTTCATCCCACTAATAGGTTTATTATCTCCCTTGGGGGTATATTTGACTACATCATACTTCTACGGTTTTTCCTTTATGGATTACTCCTCTGAAAGAAAAGGCTTAGGTATCGGAACAAGCATACGTACTGTGCGAAAAAGGAAAGGGATGGCTGTTGGTTTAGGAGGTTTGTTTTATTTGGTAATGCTCATTCCGTTTTTAGGATTGTTCATAGCTCCTTTTGTGGCAATCATTTCTGTGGTTGCAGCAACCTTGTGCATGGAGGAAGTTTTTGAGGATCAAGAAAAATTACCTGCAGTTGAGTCCTGAGTTAAGAATAGCGGCTGTTTCTTATAGCAATACGAAGCCATTTCTTTACGGATTGGAACAACATGGCTTGCCGTTTACCTACGATTTGCTCATTGATATTCCTTCACGGTGTTGGTCTAATTTGGAGGAGTCTAAGGCGGATATAGGTCTTGTTCCTGTTGCAAAGCTCAATTCTGTGGATGAGTATTATTTACACACCGATTATTGCATTGGTTGCAAAGGTGCAGTTGACTCAGTATTCTTATTCAGTCAAGTTCCACTTGCTGAGATCACCGAAATACTAATGGATTATCATAGTGAGACCTCAGTAAGGTTAACAAAAGTGCTTGCTAAACATCACTGGAAAATTAATCCCAATTGGTCTAATACAAAAAAGGGATTTGAAGACACTGTTCAAGGAACGACTGCTGCCGTAATTATCGGTGACCGAACCTTTGGTATAAAGGACAAATTTAAGTATGCCTATGACTTAGGTGCAGAATGGCAAAAATTTTCTGGCATGCCTTTTGTTTTTGCATGTTGGGTAAGTTTAAAAGAAGTTCCAGAATCGAAAATAGTGGCTTTCAATAAAGCTTTGAATTATGGACTTATTCACTTGGATGAGATGTTGGAAAAAGAAAGCAACCCTTTACTTTCTTCTTATTTGAAAAACAGCATAGATTATTCATTTGATTCAAAGAAGAAAGAAGCGCTGAAAAGATTCTTAGAACTATCAAAGGAATTTACTTGATTGACTATTGAACATTTTTTAAATGTCGATGGATTAATAATTTATATTTGTAAATATCTGTAGTAAACATTATCTTGAAATTCATGAGGAATTTTATACTTTTTTTTGGTCTTTTGTTGCTATTAAATAGCGCTAAATCTGAAATAAATCCTGATACAACGAAGAATATTTTTGCTCGAGGCATTGATCAAATCAAATTACAGAGAGCAGCACATGCTGCGAATGTGAGGGACTATGATAAGGCCCTTAAAATTTACAGGAAAATGTTGGATGACAATCCAAGTAATCCTCTGTTAAACTACCATGTGGGCCGAACACATTGGTTAGCAAAGAATTTTAGAGAAGCAATTGTATATTTAGAGCGAGCTATTACTACAGCTCCAGAAGTGGATGAGGATTCTCGCCTAATGTATTCCAAAGCACTTTCAAGTATGGGCGAGCTTGAGAAAGCAGAAGAACAAATTCAGTTGCATCGCAAATCACTAAAGGCAAACCAGAAGTATAGAATTGAAGTAACCAATAGGCAAATTCAACAAATAGATTTGGCTAAGAAGTTGACGCAAAATCCAGTAAATGTTACAATTACTAATTTAGGGGACGCTATCAATTCCAAAAATGATGAACACGGACCATCGATTTCAAATGATGGGAAAACCTTGATCTTCACCTCTAGAAGGGCCAATACCAAGGGGGGAGGTAAAGATCCGTTTGACAATAAGTTCTTGGAGGATCTTTATATATCTACTTGGGATGAAGAATCTGGCAGCTGGTCTAACGCTGCACAGATAAAAGGGAAGTTGAACACCGTTGATCATGATGGATGTTTAAGTCTCTCACCAGACGGACAGTATATCTATGTTTATAGAAATGAAGGTGAAGCAGGCGGTGGTGCAGGTGATATTTATGTCTCTAAAAAGAGTTCTTCAGGAAAATGGGGTGTTGCAAAAAAGATTGAAGGTGACGTCAATTCATCTTACTTTGAAAGTTCAGCTACTGTAACGGCAGATGGGACGAAGCTTTACTTTATCAGCGAAAGACTTGGTGGCCAAGGGCAATCTGATATTTATTATGTAGAGAAAAAAGGAAGAGCTTGGTCTGAAGCAAAAAATTTGGGTCCTGTAATTAACACAGAGTTTGATGAACGTATGGTGTTTATACATCCAGATGGAAATACTTTATTCTTTTCTTCTGATGGTCATCCCTCTCTTGGTGGCTTTGATATATACAAATCAACACTTAAAGATGGAAAGTGGACGACTCCTGTGAATGTTGGTTACCCAATCAATACTGTAAATGATGAAATCAATTTCACCCTAACTGCAGATGGTAAAAAAGCCTATACTTCTGCTCTTAAATCAGATGGATTTGGAGGTAATGACCTGTACGAAATTGACTTGAGCGATTATGATATACTTGCAAAAGCTCCAAGTCAGTATATGGTGTTTCAAGGTATGATTATAGATGAAAAAAAGAAGCGATTGTCCGATGTGAAAGTTGAATTGATGGATAAAAGTAGCGGTGCTGTAGTTGCCTCATCTACAACCATGCTTGATGGTACTTATGTCTTCACTGTGGAAAGAGGTAAAGAATACAAACTCAAGGTTACAAAATCTGGCTACAGAGCTAAAGAAAAGGCAGACCTTAAGGTTGGAGAGAAGACGGTCGTTGCTACTGACTTTACATTGAAAATGTAAGGGTGGGTTTAGGCTGAATTCTTAATCAGGTTCTCTCGTCCATTCTGATTCCAGAAATTTTTGAATTCAAAAGCTAAAATCTACAAAGGTTTTTCATAAATGCTACTTAATAGTTGTGACAGTTTTAAGCACCTGTTTTTAAGAGTAGGGTTGCTCGTTCAAAGATTTGCCATTATATTGGATACAAGGGGCTCAACTAAAGACCTTTGAAAAGAAAATTTGCGCTTGTTCTAAACCATAATTTAGCTGTTGTTACTAAGCATAGTTTCTCGATTCCGCTCGAAAACCAAGCAGGGGTAACTTATTCTTAAAAACAGGGGTAAGGAAGAAGTTATTTCTTCTTCTTCTGGTTTGGCGCTTGATAACCTCTTTCTTTGGCCATTTTTTCCAGACGCTGCTGGAAACTTGACTTTTTCTGCTTTTTAGGATTCTTTCTGTTCTGCTCTATTTTGGCCAAAATAGCTTTTTCATCGATGAACCATTTCTTGATGACCAATTGTTGGATCACAGAGATGATGTTCGCTGTAAAGTAATAGTAACTCAAGCCAGAAGAATAACTATTGAAAAAGAACAATAACATAACTGGCATGAAATAGAGCATGATCTTCATTTGTTGAGCTTGAGGACCAGAGGAAGCCGTCATTTGAGTATTGAACTTTGAATACAAGAATGTAGAAATAGCCATAAGTAATGTAAACAAGCTGACATGAGTTCCATAGTAAGGAATTTCAAATGGAAGTGAAGCGATAGAATCGTATGTACTTAAATCTTCCGCCCACAAAAAAGATTGTTGTCTCAATTCAATTGAGGCAGGGAAAAACCTGAACATTGCGTATAAAATAGGCATCTGAATGATCATTGGAATACACCCAGCCATTGGATTCACACCAGCTTGACGATAGAGTGCCATTGTGGCTTGTTGCTTTTTTAATGGATCATCATCTTTATGCTTTTCATTTAACTGGTCAATCTCTG
>JALEGO010000180.1 GCA_022763165.1 Flavobacteriales bacterium | reverse complement strand
TAATACAGAAGGTAATGCCTATATATCAGAAAATGTCAGCATAGGAACAACAAGTACAACTAACAGACTTCATGTACATAACGATCAGTTTGGCACGGACAGTGTAGTTGTCATCACTGATGCAGGTAATATAGGAATAGGAACAACGAACCCTGAAAATGAACTTCACATATTAGGTAATGGATCACAATTAATTAAGATCGAATCCCAATTTAGCAATCAAGCTGGAATTGAATTCAAAGGAATTTCTACTACAGTAAATCCTGTAATCAGAGCTAATAGCGATGATATCGACTTTTTCACCAATGGAAATCAAAGAATGACAATAGACGACATTGGAAACATTGGAATCAACCAAGGCTCACCAACTGCTACACTTCATATAGTAAAAGGTTCTGCAAACGACCCAGTCACAATTGAAGGTCTTCAAAGTGACGCTTCGATTGATACTGTAGTAACTGTGGATCCAAATGGCGTTCTTCATAAAACTGCCGTTTCTGCTTTAATAGCAAATGACCTCGACTGGACTTTGGATGGCAATGATTTGTATAGTGCTCCAGATAGTACAGTTGTCATCAAAAATGGAAATGTCGGGATTGGAAGCACAAATCCAGGCGGGCTTCTAACCTTAAGGGGCAGCAACAATCAGACACAACTTCAAGTATTCTCGCATACAACCCAAGGCCCTCATGTTGCAGAATTTTACGATCCAACTGGAGCCATGGCGCTAGGAATTACGGCTAGTGGAGGTTTAAATCGTCCAATAGCCGGAGATTTAAACATTCAGAACTCCGGAGGCGGAAGCATACTCTTCAGAACGGGAGCTGGCCTTGAAAGAATGCGCATTCAAGACGATGGAAATGTTGGTATTAACACTACTTCTCCGAACTATGAATTTGAAGTTTTAGGCAGAATTGTAAGTACAGACACAGTAGGAGCCGTTCTAGGTCGTGGATTATATTCAAGATCCAAGAACCCAGCTATAGGCATCATGGATACAAATGCTCCAAACGGTTGGGTATTTAGATCAGGAACAGCTGGCAGGTTGGACATCAATTTCGGTCCCGAGTTAAGTCCTGGCACGAACGCAATGAGTCTGACAAATACAGGTTTGGTTGGTATTAATACTTTAAATCCAACAAATCAACTTCATATTGCAGCATCAACAGACCCAATCAGAGCAGAAGGCCTAGAAAATGACAACACAATTGACACCCTGGTTTCTGTAGGCACGGATGGCGTTTTCCACAAAACATCTGCAGCTCAAATCAATGCAATGCCACTCAACATAACCACACAAACCAACAATTACAGTGCAACAACATCAGATCATGTGATTATTGCTAACACTAATTCAAATAATGTTACTATCACTTTACCTGATGCTGCTGGAAATATTGGGAAACAATACATGATCAAAAAGGCAGATTGTAGTACCTTTTCCTTAATCGTCAATACTCTTGGTGGTACTATTGATGGAGCCAGTTCTAAAAGTTACACAGAACCATATGGATCTTACATGTTCATTTCAGATGGAACTAATTGGCATATTTTTTATTAAAGAATAAAAGACTTCACCTCAAGTAAAGGTGCCTCCAGAAAATCATGCCTACCTAAAACCCTCCTAGACGTCTTTTCTTTTATTGCATATAAAGACCTCTTCATCAAATAAATTCTGAGTTACATCAAATCTCTTAAAACTTGATCTATAAAGGCGATAGCTTTGACGCAAAATTAGGGATAAGATGAATCAAATTCACCTCAAAATTAAGGGCATAGCCGCACTAGTTATGTTAAACATCGCTTGCTCCTTTCAAATCACACAAGCACAAGTCAGCAAAGATTATGTAAACCTTCCAAGTCCAAATGCATCGAATTTGGGAATCTATGGAGATATTCCTGTTGGACACTTTACAGGGACTCCCAACATTGAGATTCCAATCTACACACTCAACGCAAAAAACATCCATGTCCCTATTAAAGCCTCCTATCATCCAAGCTCAGTAAAAGTGAATAATCATCCCAGCTGGATTGGGCTAGGTTGGACGCTGCAATCAGGTGGGGCCATTACTAGAGTACAAAAAAATCACATGGATGAAATACAAAATAGCTATGTTGGAGTAGTTGGATACTATGATCTTCATACCGACAATAATTCTAGTAATGATCTGAGTAACCCTGACTGGGATCATCCTGTGAACTTACATATTGCTGCAGAATTTATAGGTAATGACCTCCAACCTGATGAGTTCAAATTTAACTTCTTGGGATTCTCAGGAACATTCATGATGAATCATCTTGGAGAATGGGTAGTTATTTCAGATCAAAATTTCAAGGTAGAATTTGATCCCAACACAGGTTTCATGGGGAATAATGATCTACCAGATCGAATTACGGATGATCTCACTTCAAGTTCCAAACAAGATAATAAAAGGTACTTCAAAGAATTTGTTTTAGTTGGACCAGATGGAATGCGGTACACTTTTGGTGGAGACAATGCTATCGAGTTCAACATGCAATATAGAAACCAACCTTACTCGATACTTACTCCTGTGACTTGGTATTTAAAGAAAATAGAAAACCTTTTTGGCGAGGAAGTCAACTTCAACTACGAAGAAGGAGAATTAATCTGCACCATGGGCAGAAACAGGTCGTATAAAAATGTGGATGCCTCTCAAGGAAATATATTCGGAGGTTTTGGCTGTGAGGTGACTTCAAAGAATCACTTTCATCGAACAAAAACTGTAAGCGGCCAACTCATTTTCCCAGTGTATCTAGAATCAATAGAGTCCAACTATGACAAAGTGGAGTTTCAAAGGTCTATTTCAAATGAATTGAGGTATGATGAAGATTATATCCTATTCAATGCCTGGGTATGGCAAAATCCAACACCTTGGGATGCCAATTATATGCTATTCTTCGATCATTGGAGTGATTTACAATGGAACAAGTTGGATAAGATCGTACTGAAAAACCGGGATAACACAAGATATAAAAGCTTTGAGTTCAATTATATAGAAAATTCAAGTGAGAGGCTCAAGCTAGAATCCATTCAAGAATTTGGCAAATCCAACGGGTCCAGTTCATACGAAAGCAATCCGCCATACACTTTCGAGTACAACAACATGAAACTCCCTGAATATCTTAGTGATGATGTTGATCATTGGGGTTTCTACAATGGCTACAGCACACACACTTTCGGTAACCCTTTCCCTCAAAATTTTGTGGATCCATTTTCATTGGATTTTGACACACCCATAGAAGATTGGGTAGAGTTTTATTATCTCTCAAGAGAACCATGGCTACCTGAAAACTATGGTGGTCCAATATACTCCAAAGCTGAGATTCTAGAAAAAATCACATATCCAACAGGTGGATTCACAGAGTTTGATTATGAATTAAATGAATACTCACAGATTGTAACAGAAGACAGATTATCATTAGAGCAACAGCATGAGATTATTGCAGCTGGATCGACACCTGCCTGTCAAGGATTTCCAAGCATTGGTGGGCACTTTAACACGAATGATGCCAGTCAATTAGACTTTTATATGAGAATATTGAACTGCAATTCGGAACCTTACCCTTCTGGGTCCAGTGGTACCCTTATCGAACTTAAGCTAGTGGAAGTCGGAAATCAAAACAATCCCTTATATACATATACTTATGACGACTATTCGCAAATCGATTATGTCTTTAATGGAAAATTTACCGATATCTTTCCAGTTACTCTAGACCCAAATAAAACTTATCAGATTCTCAAAACAGCAGCATGGGACCTTGGAGAACCAGGCCGACCTTATTTTCGATACGAAGTACGAAACCCTGACGGAGGCATTAGCAAAACAGGTGGTCTGCGCATCAAAACCGTTAAGTCTTATCCCGATCAAAACGCAGACCCACTGATCAAGGAATATCGATATACAAAACAGTTCGGAGACGTAGAAGGTTCTTCCGGTATAGTCGGTGGAAAAAGCCAATACTGGTGGCCAAATTATCATGCACAGTTTATGAACAGCGGTGTTCTTGAGTATGACTTGTTTTCTTCTAGCTCATTTCTTCCATTCGGTCACACCGGTCAAGGCAGTCACATTGGATATTCCAGAGTTGAAGAAATAACAAAGGACGCAACAGGCAATACTTTGGGCAAATCAGTATATCATTTTACAAATTTCGATGAAGACATTTGGGGAGCAACCCATATGGATGAAGAAGCCATTGCTTGGGTCGATCCGCAGCGATCAGTTTATTCTCCATTTACCAGCAAAGCCATGGAGCGTGGAAAACTCGTTAATACTCAAATTTTTGACGATAGTGACAAGCTCATTAAAGAGACACAAAACTTATATCAAATGTCTGATAATGACTTTATCAGAACCATAAGTGCCGAACAGTTTGATATTTGTGATCTAGATTTCACTTCTCAAGGAGGGCCTGCCTTCAGTTCAGCGGCCTTTTTTGGAACTTCATACAAAACCTATAGCGGTCATTACAATCTTATGCTAACAAGTGACATTGAGTATCCAACAGACGGTTGTTGCAATCCAGTTGTGTTTGATACCGAGTACTCCTACAATTCCGAAAATCAAGTGATAAGAAAGCGCGTTGAAAATAGTGACTTCACACTATACTCGACAGAAACCAAATATGCCAATGAATACAACACTTCAGGAAGCAATTTGACTGGTGCTGCCCTAGCAATAAAAAGGATAAATGAACTTAACATTCAGGCACCAATAGAAACCATCGAGATCATCAACGAATTAGGACCAAGTCCTGAAAAGAAAACCGCAGGAACGCTCTTTGAGTATGGACTATCCAATAACATTCCGGTACTGACCAAAATATGGACTGCTGAAATTACTGCTCCAACAACTCAATCACTGCTCGGAAATTCAACAATTGGAAATAATGGAACACTGAACAAGTCGTCTTTCTATAAAACACACAACAACCAGAATCTTGCGAATGAAGAGATCTCTTCTTATGACAGTCAAGGAAACATTCTGGAGCATTTTAAGCAAAATGATATTAAACATAGTTATGTCTGGACAACCGAACAACAAAGCCCAATTGCCTATTTTCAAAATGTAGCGACTGGCACATATTCATACCAAGGGTTTGATGGTTATAACATGAATGGTTGGCAGCTCAACAATGTAGCATTCACCGGAACGGCAAAAAGTGGTTCTTCAGCTAAAATTCTTAATAACAACAATATTCCAACAGGATCATTTACGCCCATTCCAGCCGGTCAGGAACTGACATACAAAATACAAGCATGGGTCTACAGAATCAGCCAAGCACAAGGAGCAATCGAAGCCCAAGTATACCATCAAAATCAATTGATAAGCAGTAACAGTGTTACTTTTACGAACTCAAATGCAAATCCTAATTCATGGCAAAATATCTCATTTCTGTTGGACCTTCAAGAAATCAGGCAATCTAATAATTTGTCTTCTTCAAGCAC
>JALEGO010000179.1 GCA_022763165.1 Flavobacteriales bacterium | reverse complement strand
ATGGTAACCGAAAGTGGGTATATGATTACTCTGGCACCCCTCATAGTTTGGTGAGAAACGACATGAAAAGAATTGATGACAATCGTTTTGCGGTAGTTTGCAATAACATTACTACGACCGGGTTAAATTTCATATATGGTGCAGCAATTATTGATTCAAGTGGAAATGAAATATGGAAACGCAGAAAGGGATATTCCAGTGTTGTTTATAGGAAACCTGTTTGGGCCCCTTTTAGCAGCTTAATCATATTTCAAAATAGGCTGGTAATATCAGGAGCATTCGATCTTAATAACATCAATGAGGGCTTTGTCTTTTCTCTTGACACGCTTGGCAGGCACACACCTAAATTTGATAGTCTTTGGCCAGGAGATTGCAATAAAGACGGTATAGCAAATATGTACGACATATTTCCAATTGGCTTGTATTATGATAGTACTCAGTTTAGTAGAGATAACCCTCAAATCACCTGGAATGGTCAACTCAGCCCATTGTGGCAGGACACATCTTTTACTGGTCTCAATTTTAGAGAGGCAGACGTTAATGGCGATGGCACAATAGAAAGTGCTGATATTCAAACTATAATTGATAATTACGGTTTAACACATGCCAAGGATGAAAGTCCTTTAATCAACAGCTTTAATGCGAACCTTGAGTTGGCGGTGGCAAATGACTCAGTGCCTATCAATGATTCATTGGTCATTAGTGTCAGACTTGGCGATACTAACAATGCGTTTGATAGTCTCTACGGGATTGCATTTTCATTAAACTATGACCCTCAACTACTAGACACCAGTCAAATTAAAGTAGATTTTGGAAACAGCTGGGTTGGGATTACCACATTTGATTTAGTCTCTCTTCATAAAAACTTGCCTTCTCAAGGTAGAGTTGATATCAGTATGGTCCGCACAGATAGACAAAATGCATTACCTGGATCCGGAGAAATTTGTTCGGTAGAAATTTTTACCACAGACGATCTATCTGGAATAACTGTGGGAAATTCCGCTCCACTGGATCTCAGCATAACAGGAGTTAAAGCAATTACTGTAAATGAAATAGAACTTCAAATGGGAGCTGTTGATACTACAGTCTTGGTTTATGACTCTCTGCTTGTGGGACAAGGTGAACCGGAGTTACTAAAGGAGATTCAAATATTTCCAAACCCTACCTCAGGGTTGCTAAATGTATCACCAATGAATGAAGTCTATGGGATACGAGTGAATGATGTTAGTGGTAAGATGCTAATTGAGAGTCAATTACTGGACGGATTTTTAGATATTTCGCATTTAAATCCAGGTATTTATCAGATAGAGATAATGACGACAAAGAACATATTTAATAAACAAATTCTCAAATACTAAAAGGGCCTCGAAACTTAAATACTTTGTCTTCGTAGTAATTAAAACAAGATAAAGATTTGAAAAGAATACTCATTTTTACTTTGACCTTGGTCTGTATGAAGGTCCAGGCTCAGGATTTTAAAAAGTTATATACTGACGTATTTGTAAATGGTGTTGTAGAAGTAAGGCATCTGTCCAATTGGAATCAAACTCAGTTCATGGCAGTATCTAAAGTTGACACCAACAGTAGTCAAGTTGATTATTATCATCAATTATGGATGTTAAATCTTGAAGGAGACACTATTTGGACTAAAACCCTTTCTGAAGGAGATAATAATAAGTATAATTTAAAGGATTTCGTTTGGCCAAGAGCTGAGAGATTCAATAGCAACATTGTGGTGAGTCACGTTCCGAGGGACTCCAGTTCCTCTAAACTAACAATGCTTGATTCTTTGGGTAACCAAAAATGGACCCTAGATTATGGAATGTATATTTCTGATATCGTACCAGATGGGGATTCCTTGTACATAGCTGGGTTTATACCCATGATTGATTCCGCTGTTGTAATTCGGTTAGATTCAAATGGGCAAATTATTCGAAGGGCGGCCTTTAGAAAGGGCTGGACGGACGATTTCTATTCCTCGGAAGTTGATCTTGAGTTGTTGCATAATGGTAGTCTTTTGTTGACCTACAATGATTATCCAGCAATTCAAACTGTAAATGAACTTGTAGTACAAAAAATCGATGGTTTTTTTAACCAAATTTGGTTGAAGAAGATTGGTAGATGGGCTTTTTCGCATGCAACTTACTTCAGGAACCCAATTATTGAACTTACTCCGAATACATATGTTTTTGGGGTAGACTCAACCAATAATTATGCGGCCATTCATGCATTAGACAGCAATGGGAACAGAAAATGGGTAACTAGGTTTGCAGATACGGACTTCGAATTAGCAAGAAATGCAATCATAAAGTTGAACGATAACCGGTTTGTGATTAATTCAAACAATGTTACCTCGACAAATACAAATAACCCGTCTTATGCTATGTATGATTCTACTGGAGTGCCCATATTCGAAAGAAGAAAAGGATATGTGAATGTAGTTTTCCGAAAACATATTTGGGGACCGTATAATTCCATGATATACTTTGATGATAAAATAGTTATGTCTGGAGAATTTTACATTGGACCTCAAATTCAAGGGTACGTAATCTCATATGATACCTTGGGTCGTCATACTCCAAAGACAGACAGCGTTTGGGCCGGTGACTGCGATCATGATGGCACTGCCTTTATGTATGATCTTTTCCCTATCGGACTCTATTATGATTCTACTGGCTTTGAGAGAAACGTACAAGGAAGCGCCTGGACTGGATATCTAAGCCCCATTTGGACAGACACGTCTTCTTCTGGGATTAACTACAGGACGGCTGATGTCGATGGAGATGGAATGATAAATGTCAATGATGTTGGTCCCATTAAAACGAACTATGGACTCGTGCACAATAAGACCGAATCTTCAACGATACACAGCAATGCGGCAAATCTAAAACTTGAGGTAGCCAAAGATAGTGTGGCCATTAACGATTCTCTTTCTATAATCGTTAAAATAGGGGATATTAATAATCAAATGGACAGTTTGTATGGCATTGCTTTTTCCGTGAACTATGATGCCGGACTTCTAGATACTTCTCAAATTAACGTGGACTACTCAAACTCCTGGCTTGGTGATGTTTCTAATGTGAATAGCATGATTACTTTGGATAAAAACCAACCTTCGAGTGGTAGGATTGATGTCGCTCTAGTAAGAACCAATAGGTTAAATGCTCCCGTGGGTTTCGGAGAAATATGTGCTATCGAAATCTTCACTACGGATGATCTATCTGGAAAGGGTCAAGGTATTTATGAGTCAATGGATCTTACCATTTCTAATATTAGAGCTATAAGTGTAGGTGAAATAAACTTGCCTATTAATTCTCTGGACACAAGTATTATCATTTTCGATTCAGCCGCTGTTCCAACCTATGTTAAGGATTCTCATCATGAAGGCTACGTTATTTATCCAAACCCAACCTCAAGCTCGATAAATATTTCAGGCCCCATATTTGACTATGCTTCTGTCCTAAATCAAAATGGAAGTTTGGTTTTAAGAACGACAAAAAGGGACATCAGTTTAGATCACTTACCTAAAGGAGTGTACTATCTTCAAATAGTTGATGAAATTGGCTCTAAGATGCAAAAGCTAGTTGTTTATTGACCTTGCCCTGGGTTATTTAAATAATTCTACTACGCCCTTTTCCTCTAAGCTTAAATCTTTAAGCGTATAATGAATAGTCCAATAATACGCTCCATTTTGGCAAGCTGATCCCTGTAGATTTTTGCCATCCCAATATTCATTTTCTTGATTGGTTATAAATACTTCATCATAAAAAGAATCATGTATAACCATCTTAACGAATGTCACTTGATTAGAATTACTGATCTCATACATGAGAACATCATTACTTCCATCGTCATTTGGTGTGAATATAGAAGGGACATACAGCCATACGGATTGTTGTTTTTCGCATGAAAATGCTAATAAAGCAATCATCAACAATAATGTAAATTTAACTTTTTTCATCTTCTTAAATTGAAATAAAACTGAACACCCGCTTCAACTCTTACCAATTGAACATCTGAAACGGCAAATGCGGATGTTATGCCGAAATTTTTTGTTTTTCGCTCGTACAAGAAAATAGACCGATTGTTTTCTTGTCTAAAGGATAAATGATTGTGTCTGTGACTTAGTTTAATCGAATAACTTCTGATAGTATTAGCGCCAGATTGAATAAGAATACTAGGGTGAATCCGAACATTTTTTAAGAAAATGTCATATCCCGCATTAAAGGAGAAGCGAATATGCGAAGACTCTTTTGCAGGTAAAATCTTGAGTGTATCAAAATCGGATTTTTGTAGTAAAACAATTGCATTGTCTAGCGAAAATCCAAAAGTCAACTCCGAAAACTTGGTTGAGCTTCCAAATCCTAATAGCCAGGAATATGCTCTATTTCCGTACCTCCCTAATACTGGGTCATCATCATCCCATGTGGTGCTCGTAAACCCATGATTGTACTCCATTAAATTGGTTTTCAAGCCAAAGGATGAATGACCAAAATCAAATTTTAGAGATTTCGTAAAATTCAAACCAACCTCCTGAAAATTGAAATCTCTGTAATAATTCGCTAGATAATATGTAGATACTTGAATTTTTTCAAATTGTCGGGTCATTTGAAAGTAATGGTTGTAATTGAAGACCTCTCTTGATAATAGCAAGTTACTCACGCTTTTTAAGGCTACCTGGTGGCTGTCTTCTTCCAGAATTCCTGGATTCAAATAAGCGTTGGCTCCATTTATGTCCAACATTCGTGAATCTTGAGCAATTAAGATCATAGACCCAAGTAAAGCGTAAAATAGAATAAATATCCTCACAATTAGTTTTCCGCAAAATTTATTTATTGCTCAAAGATTATTAAGCACAATTTTTGAAAGATGTAGGATAGTTTAACAGAATTATCTTCTTGTAAGGCGCGGATTCGTTATATGCGAAGAGTAATTAGCTCAAAACTTTATAAAAAAAAGAGCTGCCTTGTTTAGGCAGCTCCTTTAGGTGGTACCAGCTGGAATCGAACCAGCGACACACGGATTTTCAGTCCGTTGCTCTACCAACTGAGCTATGGTACCTCAGATGAGGAGGCAAAATTAATAATTTATTTAAAGGGGCAAGAAAATATTATGGGAACTTTAATCATATTTTTGCAAAATGAAATTAACCATCGATATTGGTAACTCAAGAACGAAATTTGGATTATTTGGAGATGATAATGTGCTAATGCATTATATTGCTGTGTTAGAAGGTGATGAACAGGAGGCAATCCAAACGATTTTTGATCAGTTTCACATTGAATCTATTCTTTCTTGTACCGTTGCTAATCGACAAGAAGAAATCCATGACCTCTTAAGGCAACAAGGCGCGCAACCAAAAAAACTTAGTGACTTAGAAATTGGGATGGATATCCATTATGATACTCCTGAAACTCTTGGTGAAGACAGGATCGTTGCTGCTTGTGGTGCAGAATTCTTATTTCCATCAAGAAGTAAACTGGTATTAGATGCAGGTACCTGTTTAACTTATGAGTTCATTGATGATCAAGGTAATTACCTAGGAGGTGCGATATCACCCGGTGTTCGAATGAGATTTGAAGCTTTAAACAATTATACAGACAGATTACCGTTACTAGATACTCAAAAGGAGTTTCCCTTAATTGGTAAATCTACTAAAATGAGTATTGTGTCTGGAGTTCAAAATGGTATTCTAAACGAAGTGCGTGGAATTATACAATTATATCAGGCTGATTATGAAAATTTAACAGTCATTTGTACAGGAGGGGACACGGATTTTTTTGTTAAAGGGATAAAAAGTGACATTTTTGCATCTCCAAATCTGATTTTGATTGGATTAAACGCCATAATAGAAAGAAATAAGTGAAGGCTGGCATAATTATTCTTTTCATTAACCTTGCTTTTGTTGCATACGCGCAAGATAATAACCCGGATATCGGTACAGGTTCACCGTTGAATGCAGTTGGATTGGGTCGGTTAAACACAGCATCCAATGTAAGTTCTTCTTCCATGGGAGGGCTTGGTGTGGCTATCGGGTTGAGAGATGTAATCAATACTAACAACCCAGCCAGCTATAATACTTTAGGTAAAACTAGTTTTGACGTTGGTTTGCAAAATGAGATACTTTCACTGGAAAGTCCGAGTACAACAGGTAATTCGAGCAGTGCTTATTTCAAAAACGCCATCCTTGCTATGCCTATCCCGAACAGCAAATTTGGATTTGCCCTCGGTTTATTGCCCTTCACCAGTTTTAAGTACAAATTCTCTGAAGAAATAGATATTGATCAATTTGGTATTGTTGAAAATCAATACGAGGGGAGTGGTGGTATGAATGAGGTTTTATTGGGTTCTAGCTATAGATTAAAAAAGGATTCAATAAACTACCTCTCTATCGGGTTGAACGCTTCATATCTTTTTGGAAGTATTAATGCAGAAACGAGAATAGAAGGTCCAGAAGTTCAAAATCCAATAGATTTTAGAAGGGTCAACAACTTTTTTCAACGAAGTTTCGGATTGGAATATGGGCTTTTCTACAGCAGAAAGTTAAGTGATAAAGTGATCTTTAATTTTGGCGGTAGCTTTGAGCATTACCTAGACTCCAAGACCAGGTTTGAGAATTTATCAGAAACCTATAGACTTGAAAGTGCAGGAGGAATTCCAACAGAAATAATTAGAGATACAATTTCCTTACAGCAACTGGATTATGCTGTGACATTATCACCAAGAATTAGAATTGGAACATCCTTGCTGATTGATCTTGCGGACTATAATTCAAAAACCAAAACACAACGTCTCTTTGATTCTCATTACATCGGGTTGGAATATCAAACTCAAGACTGGACAGACTACGGTGATCAGAACTTATCTGGAGAATTCACCAATCACCAGAATTTCATTTTTGGCTATCAAGGAATATTAGGGCAGAATGCCGGTAAAGTATTCGAAACTTGGCGGATACGATTGGGAGCAAATTATATGAATCATTACGTGAAGCCTGAAGTCGATGAAACCATTAATGAGTATGGCATAAGTTTTGGTGTAGGTGTACCATTTGGTACTAATGGCTCGCTAAATTTAGGCGTCAATATTGGGGAAAGATCATTTGATTCTGGATTGTATAAGGAGCAATTTACCAACTTAATGTTGGGAATTACATTTTCTCCGAGTAAATTTGATCGCTGGTTTGAAAGACCAAAAATTGAGTAAGAAAAAAGAAACTGATTTTACAATAGATTGAATATGAAGAATATTACTATGTTGATGACGATGCTGGTATTTACCATCGCTAGTTATGGTCAAAAGAAAGCAAACTATGGAGAGACAGCTGAGGACAGCGTTAACTGTGTGAAGAACTACTCTCTTTATATCGAATTTTATAAGCAGAAAAATTACAAGGATGCTTTTGAGCCTTGGCAAAATACCATGAAGTACTGCCCGAAGCTTAGTAAGTCCTTGTATATCAATGGTTCCAAAATTTATAAGGAT
>JALEGO010000178.1 GCA_022763165.1 Flavobacteriales bacterium | reverse complement strand
CTTTCATATTTAAATTCATCTGCTCTCCCTGAACGAGTGTTTTTTGTTCTTTTGTTTTAAGATCAAGGAGGATAATTTGAGAAACAGGAGATGTTGCATCAGTTTGTGCTTTATATCCTAAGACAACCTTTTCATTGCCAGGAACCCAGCTAAGATAAAGTTTTTCTTCAAATTTTAAAGGAAAAGACTCCTTTTCAATAAAGTCTCTTTTTTCATTGGCCTCCATGATAAAAAGGGTTGCTGCAACAATTTCATCCTCACCATACACAGTTAAATTCCTGGAGGGGAGTGGATCATGCACCAAAACCGCTAATTTCTTACCATCTGGAGACCACCAATAATTTTTAATATCATGATTAAGCTCTACGATTTTCTTGGGTTTAAATTCCTGATGGGGTGTTACCCAGAGGCTTACGTATTTATCTCCTTGCCCTAAATAGCTAATGTTCTGAGAATTTGGGATCCATGTGGCAAGGTCAATTCCTTTATCCTCAGGAAACGTAACCGTATGGCTTTTTGCTGATTTATAGTCATTCTTCACAAGCGTTACCGATTGCCATTGACTAAGTATTCCTTCTTTTGAGTCATATACCTTGGGTGTAGCATAGGTCAGAAGAAAATGATGATTGTCTGGAGAAAGCTCTAAGGCAATGATATCTTTTGTATTGAGAAGTTCCTTATAAGATTCATCTTTATAAAAACTATTTGATGAAGTTTCAGCATGTGCATCCATTCCCCAAAGAACAAGCCATGATATTATCGCTGCTTTGATGTTTATATTTTTCATGAATCTGTTTTCCCTATTTTTTGTAAAAAATGATAATTCTAAATGATTAAGAAAGCTTTAAAAAAATGAGTCTCCAGAAAAAAATAAAGTCCAAAAAGGACTTTTGTGGTTTTCAAAAAGGGCTTATTGAGAAAGAGGTGACTCATGTAATTTTAATAAATATTAAGTATATATCCTCTTTTATTTTAAATGCTGCAAATATTTATAATATTATAATTGATTAAATAAATAAAATATGCAATACTAAAATTAGTGCAAATATTTGCATGAAATTCTGTAAAAGGAGTTAGGAAAATGTCAACACTCAAACCAATAGTATTTGGTACCCTTGTTTTAGCAGCTTTATCCGTGACTCAAACGGATGCTTTTGCGCGAGGACGCGAGGGGCCCAGACCCCACTTTGAACATCAGGAAGTTCCCCATACCATTAATAATCCGGGTGCACATCCCTCTGGAACCCCATCAGGAACGACCACCCCACAGGTAAGCAGACATAGAGGTCCTGAGGTTGTTACCCCTGGTGGTGGGATTTCTGAAGAAGTTGTTGTTCCTGGAGGTAGTACTACCGTTACTGGGCAAAAAGACCAAGCTAAGCCAAGGGTCAGTTGTTATGATAATCCAGGTCAGCCTGGCTGCAAATAGCAAAATCTTTTACGGGGTAGAAAATTTACTCGAGGAGTCAAATAGGATTTTTCTTTGTCAAATCTCATCAAAGGAAGAGTTAGCTTCTTCATTTTTAAAAATTTCTACCCCTTTTGATAAGTCGTGTATTAATTTTGGATCCCAATGTTCTAAATCATTGCGACTGGATTCAACAAGTCGAACAAGCCAATCTTTTTGACAGGGGGGGCAAAGAGAGTCACCTCTACATTTGCCTCCTATCCTGTGAGATCCATTGATAGCGGCTGTAGTAACTTGTTCATTAAAGGTTTCATTAAAACTAGTGGCAAGCCCCATAAGCTTCGGAATAAAGAAAGGAATCCCCGCCGCAAAGGGCCACCACTGGTCTCCAAACCACTTTTGATAACTTTGAAGAACAGCAACGCTGGTTTGAAATAAATAAATAAATGATTGAATGCCAATAAATACTTTTACGGGCAATCGGACCGCAGGATGGCTTTCATAGCCTTGAGGATCTTTGCTCATCAGAAGATTTTTAAAATTATCCATGGATTGGACCAGGACATAGTTAAAGGGAAGGAAAGCAACAAGGGCAAATCCTTCTCCAATGGAATCAGCCACCACGTTAGATGTAAAAAGTGAGGCAACCGTTGATCCTACAAGTTGAAGCAGGAGTCCAACGGAAGGCGCTCCTAAAATTAAACAGGTATATTTCAACCCATCAAATGCAATCTCAGCAATAGATTTTTTGGCGTTTTTCTTAGCCACTTCTTGTATTTCATCCCCTAAGGAGAGCAAATAACTTACCGCCGCAAAAGCTTGTTGAGCCTTGAGATCTACTTCAGAGCGTGCCCCCGCGATAACATCTTGGACATCCTTATAAATGGCTTCAATGACCGTATTTGAAGCCCCCGCAAGAAAATGTTTTAATTTTATAAGATCATGGTCAAACTTTTCTCTTTGAATGGCGTCAAAAGGCTTCATCTGATAAGGCAAGGATGAAGGAAAGAATAATTCTCTGGCTTGCCTAAACCAATCTTCTAAATTGGTAATGGTTTTCCTCGCTATTTCAAGCTCCTTTGCAAAAGCGTCTATATAGAGAACAGGACCAAATGCAGCAACAATAATTCCAAATCCGTTGTCCCAGTTAGGGAGTTGCTGCTCTTCTCGTGGAATGTTTTCAGCTAAAATGAGATAAGCAACAGGAATAAGGGCAGTAACAGCAGCTATGGCCCCTGCAATACACATCCGCCCCACCTCTTTTTTTTCTTGTGACAAATAAGCAATTCCCTTTTTCCACAAATGAGCATTTCGAGAAATACCATCAGGACCAGCGCTATAGTTAATGTACAAAACAAGATAGTTGCTGGCATTTGTTCTCAAAAATTTACTACTAAACCCTTCACTTATATTAGCTAAGTACATAAGTCCACCATCATAGACAGGCCCCATTGCCCACGCAAAGCCTACGCCAATAAGTGGTCCAATAAGCCATTTCCCAATGCGCTGAGCCCACGTACTTTTACCGTTAAGGATTTGGTGCGTAAAGTCTGTTAACTGGGTTTTTGTTGTAGCAGGCAGATCTTTTAAGCCATCAAGAAGTTCTAACCATGCGGCTTGAGGCGAAAGAGGCTGTGAGGGTGAGACGGCTGCAGCTGTTGAATCAAGTCCTTGATCATGTCGGGGAAAGGAAGAAAGAGCCTGAGAAGAGGAAGGCATTTCAGCAAAATTCAAGTAAGTTCTGAGGGCTCCATAGGACTGTGCAGCTGGTAAAAGTGGCTGCGCAGTTGGTAAAAGCTGGGCTCCAACGTCTTCTTCTCCCTCATGATCTAAATCTGGAAACGGCCCATGCCGTAAGAATGTTGGGGATCCCTGAGGGGGTGAGTCGCTTTCAAAGCTCGTTGATCTGTCACTATCATCGTTGCTGGAGTGATGTGCTGCTCGAAATCGAATAAGAAATTGAGACGCTCTCTCAAGGGCCCCTGGCGCAAGAATATATTGAGAACGTTCAGGCCATATAGGACGCTCCCACAAAGAAGCTAATCGAGAGGCTGGATTTTCATCTAGTTGAGGCAAAGCTGGCCCTGTGGAACCTAGATTTGCAGAACCATCGTCGACGACAATTTCTACGTCCCCATTTACGGAAAGTTCTTGACTCCCTGGAAAGATGGAAACTGGAGATTGAATGGAAGAGTGACTTGCTCTTAGGAGCGGGGTTCCTGAAATAACAGTAGTAGGGGTACTTCTCCAGCGGCCCGGAAGAAGTGTTGTTGGTTGATCACCTGAGCCTTCATATCCACGTGGTTGAGTACTTGTGAACCTCTGAGCATTTGTGAGCTTTTTTCCTGTGAACAACGCTAAAATATTTGGAAATCCGCCAGAAGAAGGCAACTTCTCGCTTTCTAGGTGAGATGGATCGGCAAAAGGAAACGGCTCATCTGAACTTGAATCACTGCTGCTAAAGCTACTTGAATCAGAGTCTAAAAGAGGATCCTCTACATTTAACCTTGATTTGCTTGGAGAGTTGGCATCTTGGGAACTTGAACTCGTCTCACGGGGGCCAGAAAAAGCTTGAGGAGAAGGCACTCTGTCTTGAAGAGACCCTGCTGTAATAGGGGTTGTCCCAAAATCTGGTTGAGGGACAATTTCAAGCGGTTGTAGGGAAGAAGTTAGAAGAGCGATAGAAGGAGAAATTGTAGAGGCTACATCTTGGCTATGGCTTAGTGAAAAACCGGGGAAGGAAATGATGGGTAAATTTTGATTTCCCTCAGGGGTAAGCTTTTCTGGAGAAGAGCCGCTATCCTCTGAGCTAGAACTTTGCTTAGAAGAATCACTGTCGATAATTTCCAGATCTGTAGCTCGGGGCTTTTGAGAGGGTGTTCTTTGAAGTGCTTTTGAAAAGTGAGGATCATGATCATCCTCCATGGCTCGGGCGGCATCTATCATAAACATAGAGACGATAACCGCTGAGGCTGTTATTTTCTTCGCCCATTTTTTAATATCTACAGCTTGAAAAAGCTTTTTCATGATACAAATAAACCTCTGTATTCGTTATGAAAGGTGATCTCCAGGGCCCCACTGACAAATCACATTATACCCCGAGAATAAATAAAAATTATTTTTAATTAGAGAGTAAAACTCAGAAAAAGTCAATTCTCAATAATTGAGCAAATTGAATGAAATAAGTGAAGTGGTGTGTTTTTATACGGGAGCACAGAGAATTTTGACTTCGAGAAATTCTTTCTCGGTTATTAATAATGAATTAACGAAATACGTGTACAATGTAATTGATGAGAGTATTTGCATGATGCAGTTAAAAGCATGATGAATTGTCAATTTATAAAGGAGCTAAGGAAATGCAAACCATCAAACCAATTGTATTTTGTGCCATTATTTTAGGAGTTTTATCCGCAACCCAAATGAATGCTTTTGCGCGAGGACATGGGAGGCCCGTCCATCCTGAGCCACCCATTACTAAACAAAATGACCAACAATCTAAAGAGGTCAGTTGTTACGATAATCCAGGTCAGCCTGGTTGCAAATAACAAAATCTTTTACGGGCAGTTCATTCTCTTACGGTTTTTGTAATATGCAAAAAAGTAAATTAACTGTGCGTACAATTTCCACTTATAAGAGCTGTCTTTAATTAATCTTCGTCAGAAGAATCCAACCCTCTGTCTCTACGATCTGCTCTTCTTTCTTCATCTTCCTCTTCTTGCCGAGAAACCCATCCAATCTCACCAGTGTCTATATCAAATACTTGCTCATAAACACCTTCTCCCGATGGAAACATAACTGCCCCTAAAAGTTTTGCCTCTTCTCTTTGTTGCCATTGTCTTGTATAATAATTTATCTCATTATTACAAATCACTATAATATTATAACATCTAAAATCAGGATAACGTGATTCTTCAAAACAGAAATACCAGTTTCTATCTTTATCCCTTCGTTTAACGACTTTTATCCCTCTCGCTATTTTATCCATAAATTCATTAACATGATATTGCCAATCTTTCGTTCCCTTGCTTGTATCATAGCTATATTCAATTGTGTTAATAACAAAGGGAGCCTTATTATGTTTTGTAGAAATAACATGTTCTATAGATTCAAGTATTTTAGGTCCTATTTCGGATAGTTTTGTATATGAAGTAATATTTGTTAACTTAATACGAGGTTTTTTAAAACTCTCTACGGGGATTTCACGCAATTTTGCACATGGCGTATTTCCCACATCTAACTCAAATTCATCATCCATTGCAAACAATGGTAAGGATGGGTAAAGAGAGAAAGTTGAAATAAATAGAGCAACTTTAATAAAATCTTTAATCATAAAACCTCCTTTTTTTATTAGACTTAATTTTCTAATTGTTTTTAATCAATGAAAATTATTTTCTTTTTATCTCAGCAAGTCAAGCCATTATTTTTTGCAAAAAGCCTTTTCCTTACGATGTTCTTTAGCTCTTCTTTCTCCTTTTCCTAATCATCCTAATTCTACTGGTGGATAGACATGGCAACAAGAGATCTGGAGGTAAATTGAGTTATCTGAGAGTGTTTCATAAGCTGCAAAATTTTATGAGAAGAAACAATACGTTCACTATATAATTGTTGACTTTTTAAACAGATTTCTTATGTTAACTTTAGGATCAATTAAACAAATAAGAGATTATTATGAAATATAAAATAGAGTTTTATTTAGCAGCCTTGTTTCTTACTCTCAGCTTAAACAACTCAGTTATGGCAGGGCATACTTTGGATGGAACAAAGGTTGTAAGTGACGAAGATATTGAGTGGCTTGAGGGAGAAGGTTATGTCTCAACGAGCAAATTTATCCGACAAACCCTTGTTTTAGATCCAGAAGAACTTGCAGAAGTGGATACTTTAGATTTACATAGTGCTTTACTTCGAACATCAGGACTCAGAAAGATCGCACAAGATTTACTTCCTTCGCTTCCTAATCTTAACGTTCTTAACCTTCGTATTAGCGGACTACAAAGTGACGAAGATCTGGAACTTCTTGCTTCTATTCTTGAGAGATTTCACAATCTTCAGTACGTTAATATTGTGGGTAATGACATTGCTGATAAAGTGCTTTCTTTTGTACAAACCCATGAAACTCAGAAAGAATTAACTGATAAGTTCCAAAAAAAGGTTGTTTTTTCTTTTAAAACACTGATTGAGAGTCGATTTTATCTAGCTCACCGTGAACAAAACAAAGATTGGTATCAAACACACATCAGTTTCTATATATCAGCCCATTGTTTTGTTTTGTTTATTAAAATAATAAAAGGATAAAAGGAAAGTTTTTT
>JALEGO010000177.1 GCA_022763165.1 Flavobacteriales bacterium | reverse complement strand
CGATGAGGGGACAGGAGCTTATTCTTATGATGGACAACGTTTGTTGATTCACCGGGTTAATGGAGACAATTTTGATATTTATGAATCTAAACTACAGGGTCGTAAATGGTCAAGCCCGGAAATCAAAATGGAAAAACTTCCAAATAAACAGGGAAATGATCAATTTGCTTGCTATGAGCCATTGGACATAAAGGTCCATTTCATAACTGACGTAGGCTCTACAGGAGGTAAAAATATATTCATGAGTGGAATCATGAAAGTTCAAAACATTGAGGACTGGGGAAAGGCTCAAAGTGTTGGCCATCAAGTGAACACGAAATTTCATGAGAACTCTGTATATATCCATCCTAGCGGTAAAACAATGTATTTTTCATCTCAAGGCCATAGGTCAACAGGTGGCTATGATGTTTATAAATCCACTTTCGAAAATGGCCAATGGGGTCCTCCAGTAAATATGGGCTATCCAATCAATACGCCATATGACGATTTCTTTTGGGCAGGAACTGCGAATGGCAAGTATGCTTACATTTCAAGTGATCGCCCCGGAGGAAAAGGTGGGCTTGATCTTTATAAAGTAACATTTTGGGGACCAGAAAAACAACCTGATGTGGATAACGAAGATTATCTATTAGCTAGTATTCTAGAACCCGTCAAGGAAGTTCAGCTTGCAAAACAGGTAAAGGTTGAACGAAACAGTCTGACGGTTTTCAAAGGAAAAATCATCGACAACCTCACAAAGAAACCAGTTGAAGCCGAGATCGAAATTTTAGACAATGTGAAAAACGAGGTGGTCAATAAGTTGAGCTCAAACAGTGCAACTGGAAAGTTCTTATTGTCACTTCCTTCAGGAAGAAATTATGGGATTGCAGTAAAGGCTGAAGGTTATTTGTTTCATAGTGAGAATTTCGATTTGCCGGAAAATAGTGCTTACAACCTTGTGAATAAGGATATTGAATTGAAGAATATTGCTATTGGAAGTAAGATTACATTAAAGAATGTTTTCTTCGCAACAGGGAAATCAGATTTGAAGCCAGAGTCCTTTCCGGAACTAGATAGAGTCACCAAGCTCTTAAATGATGTGGCTGGTCTCAAGATTGAATTATCTGGACACACGGATAATACAGGAAGTGAAAGCTTAAACAAAAAGTTGAGTCAAAGTAGAGCTGATGCGGTGAAGCAATACTTGGTTAAAAAAGGCATTTCTGCATCAAGGCTAACGGCCAAAGGTTATGGCTCTTCTAAACCAGTTGACACTAATAAAACTGTTGAGGGAAGACAGAATAACAGACGTACGGAGTTTGAAATAAAAGAAAATTAGCATCATTTTGTTGCTGATTTGATAATAAATTCTGAAATTACTGCCACTTTAATTTTAAGTGCATGACGGGTGAAGAGCAAACTCAGCTGGTTCAGGATGTTGAATCTTTCAAAAAAGAAATTCAAAACCTCTTGCATAATGAGATTAATGTTGTTAATTTGGATTTGACTAAAATTGATTTGAGTACCAATTTGAGCATGATAAGATATACAAGAGCGGAAACTTCAATGACACCTTTTGTGGATTTTGACCCTGAAAAGGGAATTTTCGATATGCGAGGTAAATCTATTCCTGAGGACGCAGTCTCATTTTATAAGCCAATTATGGAATGGCTTGATAATTATGGAGAGTCGCCTCAGCCGGCTACGGAAGTGAATATCTCACTGGAGTACTTCAATACGAATTCTTCTAAATTCATCTTAGACTTGTTCTTTAAATTGGTCACATTTCATAAATCAGGCAAAACATCGGTTACTATAAACTGGATTGTCAGCGAAGATGATGATGACATGATTGAGGCAGGTGAAGACTATGCTGCAATTGTTGAGGTGCCAATGAATATCCTTACAACTAGAGACGAGAACTCATAGTCACATCTTTGGATTACTTTCTTTAAAAATTGTGGATTTTTTGGTTGTACAGAACCTTTTCTATAAAGAAAATGGTTTACTTATTACTCTTATCTACAAGCATTTTAAATTTAGGTTTTCAGGAGCCAATCACGGGTGAGTTGATTACGGATACAGCCTACATTTATAATAGAGAATTACCTACTTGGATTATTCCAATTTCTGGATGGGGAGAAGATGGGAATGAACTTATGAGAACCTATCATAACGTAGCGCAGAAATGGAATATAAACATTGAGTTCTCGAGTAGGTTGGGGACATTTACGAGCTACAAATATGCCCCTTCCGTAAGTAAGGAAATTCAGACCTCTAATGATAAGACCATTGCTGTTTATAGAAGACATTTTGGTGAAGATTGGCAACAACGTTTTTCAAGAGAGGTGAATGTTCTCAAAAAGGGATATTAGAAACTGTTAAGTAAAGGATGAAGCGCAGCCTTGCAAAAAATGAACGCTCAAGATAATCATTTATAGATGCTGGATAACTTGCTGCCTGAAGGTTTTTGCTTTATCATTAAATTGAACTCCATTAAAACTTTACTCAAATAGATAATAAAGAATTTCGAAAATAGTGTTGCGCAAAAAGATTGCGCTAGACAAATGTATGTTTGAATAAATTAGTGAAATGCAAAGCGATTTTTGTTATACAATGATTAAAATTCTCCGGGAACAGGAAGAGGTGATGTTGTATGCAAATGTCTTCGATATCAGTCCAGAGGAACAGAATAAAGTAGTTTCTTTTTTGAATTCTGAATTTGAACGAGAATCATTGAACTACCCAGGAAAGGCACCTAGCTTTAATCCTACAGCGGCATTTTGGGCTGCTAAAATCTGTTACTTCGCTGCGCAACTCATACTTTACAGGAAGGATGAGCCATCATCACTTGAGATATTATTTGAATCATATGAGGAAGCTTTGGATCATTCGGCTCATTTAAGTGCAGATCTTTGTTTGAGATTCTTACCAAAAATGATTTTTCAACTAAAGGCCATAGATCCAGAAGATCTTATTATAGAACATTTAGAGGCCATTTTGCGAAAATTTCCACTTTCAGGTGTAGAATGCTTAGAGGAGATGGATGAATCAGAAATTGAAGACCTACTGGAAGAAGACTGCTACTCAGGGTTGCT
>JALEGO010000176.1 GCA_022763165.1 Flavobacteriales bacterium | reverse complement strand
TTCTGTACCCCTTGATACAGCTCAGTATAACATCCCAAATGTATATATACCAAACTCAGGAACGGGAACCTACAATGTTCAAAACAACATTTCTTCTAACCCAACGGACGGGGATCCTTCAAACAATAGCTTAGCTTATTCTTTTGATGTCACTGACTCAACGTACGCACGGGATAACGGGACTTTGACATTCTTTAGAACCATTCCTAGTGGAGAGAAATATGGGCAACTTTTTGAAATTAATGCTCCTACAACGGCATCATCAGTATCCGCATATATTTTTGACAACGGGTCTACCGTAATATCAATTGGTTCTGCGATGTCAATAGAAATCTATGATCTGAGTGATCTTGCCAATCCTGTCCTTATTGGGCAATCCCCTCTTCATGTGATAACAGCAAATAATTCAAACGGTCTGGTTTCCTTTAGTCTTGGGGCTAATGGTATCTCACTAAACCCTGGTGATTACTATGTAACTTTAAGTGCTGCTTCAGGAGACTTGCACCCTGTTCTTGATGATGCTGACAATGTTTTTGGAACTGTTGTTTCTAATACCACAAACGGGTGGTTTGCTGCAACAGGAACAACCCCTATCATTCAGCTTCACCTTGCTGCCAGTTGTGCCACATCAGCCCAGGTTAATACTACACCTGATAACGGTGGTAACAACGGAACGGCTACTGCCATAGTAAGTGGTGGGTCAGGCAGTTTTGGTTACTCATGGAGCAATGGAGCTTCTGGTTCAAACAGTATTACAGGATTAGCAAGTGGTTCTTATTCGGTGACAATTACCGATCTAGTAAATCCTTCATGTTCACCAATCATTGAAACTTTTCAAGTGCCTTTCTCATGTAATTTTATTGCGAATTGGACCGTTTCTCAACATGAGACTACACCCGGTGCAAATGATGGTATCATTGTAGTTAATTTTACGTCTGGTACGCCCACATACAACTGGAATG
This sequence comes from Flavobacteriales bacterium, assembly GCA_022763165.1. Lineage (GTDB taxonomy): Bacteria > Bacteroidota > Bacteroidia > Flavobacteriales_G > JALEGO01 > JALEGO01. The sequence goes on along the minus strand of JALEGO010000176.1, from coordinate 22,673 downwards.
TAACACTAAATGGAAATCCACTTCCTCCTTTTACATCAAGTAATGCCAATTCAGAAACACTACCGAATCTAGCACCTGGTGTTTATTGTGGTACTGTAACTGACGCAAATGGCTGCTCAGTGACTGGTTGTGCTACAATCAATGCTGCCGGTGGTGGTTGCGGAGGCTTTGGCGCCAACGTTTCGACAACTCCTGATAATGGAACTGGAAATGGAACCGCAACTGCAACTCCAATAGCGGGAACGGCTCCTTACACTTATACTTGGAGCAATGGAGGAACAAGCAGCACTGTAGGAAATCTCGCAGCTGGATCTTACAACGTTACCGTAATTGATGCCAACAATTGTACAACAGTCGTTAGTGGCACTGTCGGTTCATGCTCAATTACATTGCAAGTTAGCACAACAGATGAAACGTTCACTAACCTCAATGATGGAACCGCAAGTGCAACCGCAAGTGGTGTTTCACCATACACTTACATCTGGACAACTGGAGCAACGACTTCTTCTATTTCTAATTTAGCCCCCGGAACATACGGTGTAACAGTTACTGATGCAATAGGCTGTTCTATAACAGATGATAGCGTAGTTATTAACCCAGCAGCTGGACCAAATTGCTCTGGATTCTCGGTGAATATCAGTGGATTTGATGAGTCTGCTCCTGGAGCGAGTGATGGTGTGGCTATTGCAAACCCTGTTGGAGGAACCGCACCATACGATTATAACTGGAGTAACGGTGCGACTGTACAGAACAATGGTAATCTTTCTCCCGGACAATATTTTGTTACGGTAATTGATGTTGACAGCTGCGTAGCCACAGGATCTGTGACTATCTCTACTACTGGGTGCGATTTGATCTCATCCATTCAATCTACGAATGAAACTGCAGTTAACGCCAATGACGGAACAGCCACTGTATCTGTTTCTAATGGTGTTGCTCCGTATACATATAATTGGAGTAATGGAGACACGTCTTCAACGGCCTCCGGACTAGCTCCTGGCACATACACCGTTACAATATATGATACCGATAGCTGCTGGACTATTGATACAGCCTATATAAACCCTTTTCTTTGTAATATGACCTTGAGCCTTACTGGCACAGATGTGTCAGCAGTAGGTGCTACAGACGGAACCGCAAATGCCTCTGTATTAGGTGGATCTGCTCCGTTTACTTATTCATGGAGTACGGGAGCAACAACTACAGGCATTACTGGTTTACCCGTTGGAACCTATTCAGTTACGGTTGTAGATAATAACGGATGTCGCGATTCATCCTTTATTGTCATAAACAATCCTGGATGTAATTTATCTGTCTCATTTTCTGTGACACATCCAAGTAATTTTGGCGTTGCGAACGGTTCTGCTATAGTTACGGTTACAGGTGGTACAACTCCCTATACTTACAGTTGGAATACGGGTCAAAATAGTGATACTGCAACCGGACTTGTTGGAGGTCATTATTTTGTTACAATTATGGACGCCAATGGATGTTCTGAAATTGGAGATGTATACTTAATTGACCCGCCTGTAGGGATCAACACTTCCGCGGTCACACAGGAATTAAGTATTTTCCCCAATCCGTTTCATAATAGTGTGACATTTAAAAGTAACTCTGAACTTGAGGATATCTACATTTGGGATCTTCAAGGCAAGCTGTTGTTCTCAAAAGAGAATTTGAACACGAAAGACTTTATACTAGAAACTGGAAACTGGAAAACAGGTTCTTATATTATCAAAGTCATCTCAAACAACAATGTGTCTTTTCACAAATTGATTAAAGCCCATTAAGGGTTTGGAAAATAAATTGAATTCAAATGATCCTAGCTTAACGTTAGGATCATTTTTTATTTATAAAAACTCAAGAAGATAAGGGAAAAATTCATTCTATTTCCAGAATGAAACTGACGTGTCTCTAGGGTTTACAACCAGCACAGGTATCTGCGGGTCATTGGTTAAAACTTGCTGTACTGAGTTTCCTTCGAATAGATTAAAAATACTGTCCTTGATGTTCATAATAGAGATCAAATCGGCCTCATTACTCACAGCATATCTAATAATCTGTTTAGCAAAAGAGCCATCACCATCAGCAACCTTAGTAGAAAACCGCACTTTGTTTTCCGTCAAATATTTTTTAGCAAAGACGATGTTTCTTCTAATCTGATTCACAAGGTATTCATCGTCTGCACTTGGAATGACAAGGTGTATTTTGGAATCAAAATACTTAGCAATTTCTGCTGCTTGATGGAGTTTTTGTCTTGTTTTTGAATTCAAATCCAATGGCAGGACAATATCCCTAAAACCATCTGGAGCTGGGTTCTTTTCTTGAACAACAATAAATGGAATTTTAGAATTTGTAATCACCTTAAGAGCATAACTCCCAGTGATATGTTGAATACCCTTAACACCATGCGTCCCCATTACAATGAACCTGGCTCCCAGTTCTGCGGCAGTGTCACCAATATCATCGAATATATTTCCAACCCTCACATGACCAATTACATTTATATTTTCCTTTGCCTGAAGTTCTGCGGCTTGTTTATCAACTGTAGCTTTGCTCTTATCGATATCCTTTTGATTTGAAACAACATGCAATAAATGAATATCGCATGAAGAAGTTTTGGCAAGGATCAATGCATTCTGGATTGCACAATCAGCAACCGCTGAAAAATCAGTTGGTACTAGGATTACGTTATTCTTCATAGCACAAAAATAATAATTGCTAAATAAATGTATTGATAAGTGTATTTAAAAAGAAAAACTAAAATTTAATTTGCTGTCTGTTAGGTTATTACGCGTTTTTTCCAAGCTTAAAAAAAGAAATTGAAAGAATTATTGGAATAGGCTGTAACGTTTTAGATTGATTGGTATTATTAATGCGTACGTTAAAAAAGCTTATATTTGAACTCCTTTTTAGACGTAGGTAAAATATTATAGTATGATGAAAAAGCTTTACAAAATAATTTTTGCTATATCCGTTTTCTGTCTGATCTCTACATCTTCAAATGCATCTCATTTAGCAGGTGGTGATTTTAGCTGGGAATGTTTGGGCAACAATCAATATGTCATTACCCTGAATCTTTTTAGAGATTGCGATGGGATTAATGCACCAGGTAGTGCATTTGTTAATTTCTCCAGTCCATGTGGAACTCAAAGTTCTACACTTACTTTAATCAACCCAGGAGGAACTGAAGTTTCTCAACTCTGTCCTCAGGATTCATTGAATAGTACTTGTCACTCAGGCGGAACCTTACCTGGGATGCAGCAATATATTTATGTTGACACGATAACACTAATACCATGTCCTCAAGGCCCATGGACTATGTCATATGAAGACTGTTGTAGAAATTCAGCGATTGTCAACTTACAGCCTGCAACACAGTCCATGACTATCAATGCAGATTTGTTCAACAACAACGACACTTGTAATAATTCTCCTACGTTTACAGCTCAGCCAATTCCTTATGTATGTCAGAACCAACCTGTTTCATATAACTACGGTGTAACTGAGCCAGATGGTGATTCGTTATCATTCTCTCTTGTTTGTGCAGAAGCCAACGGAGTTTGTGTTACTTATGCAGCAGGATATACCGCTGGGGTGCCTATTCCTGGAATCACAATTGACCCAGCTACTGGACAACTCAATTTTACTCCAACACTATTAGGAAATTTCGTAGTTGTTGTACAAGCCACGGAAGTTGACCCAATTACGGGTGATACGATTGGTATTGTTAAAAGAGATATTCAATTTATTGTTATTCAATGTAGCAACATTGTTCCAGACGTGAACGCTGGAACATTAGATACTGTAGTTGGCGGTGTGCAAACAGGGCCATATGCTCTTGATATTTGTAATGGTGATACTTTGTCGTTTTGTATGACATATACTGATCCTGATATTGGAGATTCTCTGAACATTACAACAAACGTCACATCAATTTTACCTGGCGCATCATATGTTCTCTCTGGATCGAATCCTTTGACAATGTGTGTTACATGGCCTGTTCCTTTAGGATGGAACAACCCAAACACAAACTTTACTGTTACTGTTGATGATGGAGCTTGTCCAATCAAAGGTTTACAATCATTCGTTTATGATATCAATGTAACCGGAGCTTTTGCCGGACCCGACCAAATCATATGTGGACCAACCTCTCAATGGCCAGGTCAAGCATTTCTTCAAGCGTTTGGTGGAAGCCAGTACCAATGGTCTGTTATATCAGGTGACCCTATTGTAGTTCCAACTAATTTTACTTGTGATACTTGTGACACAACTACAGCAACACCAAGTATTACTACCACCTACTTAGTAACAACGAATTTAGGGGCTAGCTGTAATAGTGACTCAGTAACCGTTTTTGTGGTGCCTGATTATAGTTATACTACAGCTCAAAGTGACACTCAAATTTGTCTTTTAGACTCTGTCGCCTTTAACGTAGTTCCAAGTCCACTTGGGAACTATACCATTCAGTGGTTTCCTGCATCCATCTTTGATAATGATACTATCTTTAATCCTATTGCTGGATTCTCCACATCGGGAATTAATCAAGTGTGGTTTGACATTATTAGTCCTCAGGGATGTTTGAAAAGTGACACCTTCGATGTAAGTGTACTTACAGTTGCCGTGCCTATTCTTTCTTTGACCGGTGATTCAACACTATGCGAGGGAGACAGCACAGAATTATGCCTTACAGTATTAAACGGAGGAGCCTTTCAAGAAAACTTTGATCCAGGAATTGATACCACTCTTTGGACATTCACCAATGGTGTGGCTAACATAAACTGTAGCTCCGTAAATGGTAATGCTTTATGGTTTAATTCTGCAGCAGGCGTCTCTAGAGAAGCAGAAACAATTGATCTCAATACGAGTGCTGGTGGCACAATTGATTTCTACTTGCTGATTGCGGATGGATCTGTTGGTACTCAATGTGAAAATGCTGATTTTGGTGAAGATGTCGTTTTAGAATACTCTACAGATGGCGGAATCACTTGGACAATCATTAGCACTTATAATGAGGCTGGATATCCAAACTTTACCCTTATATCTGAACCAATCCCTCCATTAGCACAAACTAATGCTACGCGATTCAAGTGGCGTCAGTTATCACATAGTGGCACAAACACAGATAACTGGGCATTAGATTCAATCGTTTTCCAAGGTATTGGAGGAGGAAACTGGGTATATGATTGGGACCCTAATTATAATATAAACCCTATAGATTCAAACAAAGTTATCGTTTGGCCAGCTACAGATACAAGTTACACAGTGGTTGTTACTGATTCAACAGGTCAATGTACAGATTCTGCTACATTCTTTATGAGTGTTGTTCCAACATTCAACATTAACATCACACAAAACGATACTTTCATTTGTTTGTACGACTCTATTAACTTCAATGTTAGTACGGATACGGTAGCAAATCCAACAATTATTTGGACACCTGGTGTGTTTAATAACGATTCTATCGCTTCTCCAACCGGTGGTTGGCCTACGTCAGACACGCATTGGGTATATGTTGAAGTAACCAATCAATTTGGTTGTACTCAATATGATTCCAGTTGGGTTTACAATACTCCAAATGCACAACCTGACCTTTCAATCATTGGAGATACTACCTTATGTGCAGGAGACTCAACACTTTTATGTGCAATAAATTCAGCCGTTAGTGGTGATAGTTGTACTTATGTGTTTGAGCTTTATGATTCATGGGGAGATGGATGGAATGGTGCATCTTTAGAATTCTACATTAACGGTACTTTGGCCGGAACATATACATTCTTCACAGGAACTTTCTTTACGGATTCTATTTCGGTATTCCATGGAGATAGCGTTCATATTGTTATGACAAGTGGTACTTTCCCTGGAGAGGAGTCATTTGTAATCAACGGGCCTAGTGGTGATAGTGTTTATTTTGACGGTCCAAACCCAGCCAATGGTCCAGTTTGGGGAGAGATTGCTATTTGCACCATTGCTGGTGGGCAACTTGCATATACTTGGTCACCAAACTACAATGGTACTTTTGGCGATACTTCTAAAGTTTGGGTTTATCCTGCGGTAGATACAACATATCAAGCCGTTGTCTGGGATTCAATTGGTGGATGTGCTGATTCCGCTACGATCGATATTTATGTTGTTCCGAACTTTAATGTCAGTATAACCCAGAATGATACCATAGTTTGTCTCTTTGACTCGGTTGAGTTCACGGTGAATCATGATACTATTAATAACCCAATTATTATCTGGCAACCAGGCCCAATATTTGATGACAGCACTGCTGTGACAGCGACTGCTGGGTTTACATGTCCGGATACAGCTTGGGTTGAAGTTTCGGTATCAAGTCAATTTGGATGTACAAAGTATGATTCAGCTTACGCTATAATATCCTCTGTGCCTAAGCCAGACCTGTTTGTCGCTGGTCCAACGAGTATTTGTGATGGCGATACCGCAAACCTTTGTGCACTAGATACAACTTCCGCATCTGGATGTGCAAATATTAATGATGATTTTGAAGGTGGAGGTATTAATTTAGCCTTATGGCTGAACAATAATGGTATCATTGACCCTTCATGCGGTACTCCTAATGGTTCAAATGTTCTATATATGAACTCAGCTGCTCCAAGAACAGCCGAAACTTATGATTTGAACATGAACTTCTCCGGAGCCTCATTAACTTACTGGTTCAAGTTGGCAGGTAATGGTTCACCAAATCCATGTGAAGATGCGGATTTAGTCACTGAGAACGTACTTCTCGAGTACTCAACTGATGGTGGTGCCACATGGACGGTACTTCAGGATTTTGCTACCGGAGCAGCAAACGTCTGGGCAAACTGGGTGCTTATGACTACACCAGTTCCTGTAGCTGCGCAGACAACTGCTACAAGATTCAGATGGCAACAAACTAATAATTCAGGTATTGGATTTGATAACTGGGCACTTGATGATGTGACTATCACTTCAACTTCAGGAGCACCTGGAGGATATGTATATAATTGGAGTCCTAATTTCAATTTAAGTCAGCCTGATTCAGCTTGTACTGATGCTTGGCCAGTTGCTACTACAACGTATACAGTTACTGCTATTGACTCATTTGCCGGTTGTGGTGACACTGCAACAATTACAGTTAATGTATTACCGCAGCCGAATGTTAATATTCTAAGCACTAATACTTCTTTCTGTCAAAATGATTCTAACTCAACGTTTGTAGCTACTCCTACACCAGGAACTTGGATAGGAAATGGAATTTCCTCAGGAGGCGTGTTTGATCCATCAGCTGCCGGTCCAGGAAATCATCAAATCGTTTACAATCACAACAATGGTGCTTGTGATGGATGGGATACTGTGCTAGTGTCAGTGAATCCAAACCCTGCTCCACCAAACCCATTTGCAAATAACCCATATTGTGAGGGTGAAGAGCTAAGCGGCATTTCTGTTACTGGATCAGGAGGTTCATTTGAATGGTATAATGATGCAGGTCTTACTGATCAAGTAAATGATCCAAACGATGAGACTGCCAATGGTCAAACATTCTATGTGATAGAAATTTCAGCAAATGGGTGTGCAAGTGATGCTAACACACTTCAAATTGTTACTGTTCCTGTACCAGAAGCTGATATCAGCAGTAATTGGGATCCTAACAATAATCAAGCTCCCATCACTATTGATTTTGATAATGAAACAAGTCCTATTAACGGAAACAACTATGAGTGGTTCTTAAATGGAAGTAGTGAAACTACTGACGTTGAATTCTCTTATTTGTTCACTGAATCCGGTATATATTCAATTGTTCTTGAAGCAGTAGAACAAACAGTTGGTTGTTCTGATACCGCTACAGTGGTGATTGAAATTCGTAAATTCTGGATCGATTCTATTCCAAATGTATTTACACCAAACGGTGATGGATTCAACGATGAGTTTGTAATAGATGGTGAAGGTTTAACAGACTTCTCAATGGTCATCTACAACAGATGGGGACGCAAAATTTACGAATGTGGCCCGACAGCTGATTGGAGATCATGTGCTTGGGATGGTGACACTAAATCAGATGGTGTCTACTATTATGTAATTCAAGCAAGTGATGACAAAGGTGTTCCAGTGACTAACAGAACTGATTTCCAAGGGTATATTCAATTGATTAGAGATTAGGGAATATACACAATAAATAGATTACTTTTGAGCTGCCTTTGGGCAGCTCTTTTTTTTGCAAATTTTTGAATAGTGAGTGCGGAAAGTATTAGAAATATAGCCATAATAGCACATGTTGATCATGGCAAAACGACTTTAGTTGACAACATTCTCAAAACCTGTAAGGTATTTGACGATCATGAGAAACCTGGCGAGTTGATTATGGATAATAATGAACTCGAACGAGAGAGAGGTATTACCATAATGTCGAAAAATGCGGCAGTTCGGTACAAGGGTTGCAAAGTCAATATAATTGATACACCTGGTCACAGCGACTTTGGTGGGGAAGTGGAACGTGTTTTGAATATGGCTGATGGAGTGCTGCTTCTTGTTGACGCTTTTGAAGGTCCCATGCCTCAAACAAGATTCGTATTGCAAAAAGCTTTAGAACTTAATTTGAAACCAATTGTGGTTGTCAATAAAGTTGACAAAGAAAACTGCGATCCCGAACTGGTATACGAAAAGGTATTTGATTTGATGTTCCAATTAGATGCTACTGAAGACCAATTGGATTTCCCAGTTGTCTATGGTTCCGCAAAAAATGGATGGATGGGACCAGACTGGAAATCCCCTAGTAACGATATCACTTATCTTTTGGATCAAGTCATTGAACATATTCCTTCTCCAAAAGTAACAGAAGGTGGTTTGCAAATGCTAATCTCCAGTTTAGACTATTCTAGGTACATCGGAAGAATCGCTATTGGTAGAATCCAAAGAGGTGGCTTAAAAGAAAATCAGGACGTCATTATTATTAATAGAGATGGCCAACAGACCAAAGGAAGAATAAAAGAGTTGTTTGAGTTTGATGGACTGGCTAAAAAAAAGGCGCCTGAACTTGGTGCTGGAGATTTATGTGCGGTTTCAGGTATTGAAAACTTTGATATTGGAGACACAATTACTTCTGTTGAAGTTCCAGAAGCACTTCCATCAATCAAAATTGATGAGCCTACAATGAGCATGTTGTTTACCATTAACGACTCGCCCTTCTTTGGTAAAGAGGGTAAATTTGTAACATCGAGACATGTTAAAGAGCGCTTAGAAAAAGAAACTGAGATGAACCTTGCCTTGCGGGTTGAAGAAACAGACTCAGCAGACAAATTCAACGTTTTTGGTAGAGGTATATTACACCTTTCTGTTCTTATTGAAACAATGAGACGGGAGGGTTATGAGCTTCAAGTTGGTCAACCTCAGGTTATCATAAAGGAAATTGATGGGCAAAAGTGTGAACCGATTGAAGAACTCAACGCGGATGTTCCTGAAACAGTTTCAGGCAAGTTAATCGAGCAAGTTACTCAGCGAAAAGGTGTTTTGCTAAATTTAGAAAATAAAGGAGATCGCACTTTGATGGAATTCGAGATTCCATCAAGAGGCATTATCGGGTTAAGAAACTGGCTGTTAACGATTTCGGCAGGAGAAGGGATCATAACGCATAGGTTTATAAAATACGAAGGTCTGAAAGGGGAAATACCTGGCAGACAAAATGGTTCATTGATCGTGCTCGAAACTGGAACTTCTATCCCTTATAGTCTCCATAACCTTCAGGATAGAGGGAAATTCTTCATTGCTCCAAACGAAGAAGTTTATGAAGGTCAAGTCATTGGTGAAAACTCACGACCAGGAGATCTTGTTGTGAATGTGACCAAAACCAAAAAAATGAGTAATATGAGATCTGCAGGTGCTGATGATAAGATGAGAATAGCACCTCCTATCGTTTTTAGCTTAGAAGAAGCTTTAGAATATATTCAGTCAGATGAATATGTCGAAGTAACTCCAGAATCCATACGCCTACGTAAAATATTACTCAAAGAACATGAGAGAAAAAGAGCAAAAGTCTAATTGTTCTCAATAAAAAAAGCACCCAAAGGGTGCTTTTCAAATCAGGCCTTGTTCCTCTTAATAAAGAACTAGTTTTTGTTGTTTCACTATGCCTTCAGAGCTCTCTATCGACACAATATAGGTGCCTGGATTTAGGTCACTCAGATTTAAGTTTTGGCGTGTTCGAATCAATTTATTGTAAACCATTTCCCCGGTAATACTCATAATATTCATCCGTACAGTTTCAATTTCAGAATCTATCAACACCGTAACCTCTCCATTGCTTGGGTTAGGGAAAATCCTTAGAGATTTCTGTTCAACAATCTCTTCGGTCCCTACAAGAGGATCATCTGTAATTACAAGAGAATCATTGATTAGGCTAACTGCCTTTTCCATTTGCTCATAAGAAATGACCTTTACATTACTCAAGGTTAAATTAAGGGTTTCATAGTTGTTTTGTTTTCCTGAAAGATCATCAATTGTTATAATATCAATAGCTGCAATCTCGCCAAACCCATTAGTATTCATTTGATTCGTTCTCGTAAGACCTATCTCAACTTTTCCGGCACTTGCAAGATTTGTATCAATTTTAATCATGTCATTGGTATTATTGATATCTCCAAGCCATGAGTTTGAATAATTAACATGAACTGATGTTGTATCTACCAATGCAGGATCGTAGTTAATCGTACAGACAATAGCATAAACGCTATCTACAGAATTCTGTTGGTCACCTAAATTAATGATAGCCGTTACCACCGAACTTATTCCAGCTGTATCTGTAACAATATCTAAAGACAAATTCACAGAGCTTTGATGTGTCTGAAGATCCTCTCCTTTATTATGAGTTAGGCCATAATTACTCAATATAGGAAGTACATCATTAAAGTCAATTATGCCGTTACCGTCAGCGTCTGCATGTTTTGCATCAATATTGTTCTGTGCAGTCCAACCCCAATCAATTCCCGGTTGACCAACCCAAGCTGTAGAAGCATTTTGTCGAATAGGTCCAGAGCCATTGTATCCTAAGCCAACTGGAATAATATCAAAAACATTTGCAATCCCATCATTATTTGCGTCTCCTGGCCAAACTAAACTGTCCGCATGAAGATTAACACAAGGAAAATTCTGTGCAGCGAAAAAACTTCGAACTGAATCTACTCTCTCCATCATTATATCCAATTCTTCATAAGGAGTACCACTATATTTTCTTCCAAAAACATAAGCCAGGTCCAACTCCGCTGTATCACCTGCGTTGAATGTGAAGGGGCCAACTGCACCGACACCTCTTCTATCAAATGGGCTATTTCCCGCAATTGTTTCATTCCAACCTACGGTTGAATCAGGTGGTGTGGGAAACATATAAGAAGTTGGTGTGCATGCGGTACAGTTTGTTGAATGACCTGTTCCTCCGAAAACTACATCACTATTGTCTCTCCATTTTTTTGTCATATAACCGTAGTATTCTATGTCATTTGATGGGTCTCCTGTTACTGAACCATCATTATTGTGATACAAAAAAGATGACATCCCAAGTCTTTCATTGTCCAAAATTGCATCACCATACCCAAAACCATTGAAGGACTCTCCTGAACCAGTTCCTACAGGATTGTCAATTCCATCTGCATCTTGCAAAGGACCAGCTAAAATCACCACTGCCTGTGCAGCCAAATCACTTCCATATCCAAGCGCTCCGCTTGCGTCCTCATCAAAAATATCTCCATTATATCCGTAATATGTTCCTCTCAAAGAATCGCAACCGATATAGTCATCTTGTGGGTTTCCTACATCCAAATCCGTCCAAGAGCCCAAATAAACATCTTGATAATCTGTTGTCGATCTATTGTAAATCTTGTAATTCATGAATAAGGTGTTGTTCATAGCAGAGTCCAGACATGTATATGTATAAGCCATGACATGAAGTTCAATCCTCATTGAGTCACCGCCACTTGAAGCGTGTTGATCATCGTCATTAATAATATAAAATAACGCTTCGTCACCTTTAATTATAGGATAATCCCCATCATTTGGATCATAGAAACCATCTGTATTTGCGTCCATATACGGAGCCAGTTTAGCCTCTTGACCTAGTGAGACATTTCCGTTGGCAGGCCAATCTAAAATATCTTGAGGTATAGTATATCCCGCGAAAACAACTGATTCATCACAACCAGCATTATTCACACAAGCAATATAGTCTTGGAGTTGCTGAATATCCGCAGCTCGAACATGCCAGACTCTTTCCCAGTTTGGTCTTTCCGTGACGTAGTTAATTGGGTCCATCACAGGACCAGGATAAAAGTCATTTCCCCCTGACAAAAATCTGACAGCCGAGGAATAAACATTGTTAGATGCATCCTTCCCTCCAATCCAAACTGTTGAGCTGAAGATGGTTCCAAGTCCGCTCCCCTTCGGTACTTCAAACTGCGGTGTTTGCACCAAATCCCAAAAATTTGAATGACTTGTGTTTATAGATGCATTTATATTGTTGTTGTTCAAAGTTCCAAACCCCTGCGCATTCAATAGTGTATGACTTACAAACACCATTATAATTCCGATTACGGCCTTTTTCATTGTTCCTAATTTAGTTAAATATTGTCTCGAATAAGTTTTCACGATACGAATATCATGACATTAAGTGAAGCAAAAAATTACAATTCAAGACATTTGTCCTTGATTATTTTATCTTTATTTAATTTAAAAATCTTATATTCAAGCATATAATTTAAATATTTGTCCTCAATAATTAGAACTAAATTACTTCAAGGAATAGTCGTTTTGAATAAAAAACAACTAAAAAGCTTCGAATTATTCGTAAGCTCTCCCTACCACAACACCAATAAAGAAGTTATAAACCTTACTAAATACTTAAGATCGATCTATCCCAAGTTAAACGATAGTAAGTTGCAAAAGTCAACTGTGTTTAAAAAGGTATATGGTGATACTGCTTATGATGACAAACTGCTAAGGAATGTGATCAGTAAAAGCTTCATTTTGCTCGAAAAGTTCATTATCAATGAAGAACTAAACAATCCTTCATCCATACAGACTGAGGTTCTTAATTGGTGGAGAAGAAAAGGGGTTTATGCCAATTTAGATAAAACAAGCAAAATCATTCTTGAAAAGCTTGAAACCTCTAAATTTAGGGACCTCAACTATTATTCTACACAGCAAAAAATTGAAGAGCAATTATATCTAGCAGCCTTGGAGCGCGGCACAAGAAATATTGATACTAACCTAAAAGTATTGAATGAAAAAACAGACCTTCAATTCATTTACCATAAGCTAAAAATAAGTTGTGAACTGGTAAACCGCAGGAAGGTTCTTGCTAAGAATCTCGACTTGAGCCTATTAAACCCATTATTAGAATACCTCGATGAAAACGAAGATGACCTGAATCCCAGCATCAACATTTACTATAATCTAATCAAAATGTTATTGACTGATAAGCCCTTTTTCTTTCACAATTTGAAGTTAATCTTATCATCCTATTCTTCCTTTTTTCAGAAGGAGGAATCTCGTGACTTATATGGATACTTAAACAATTATTGTATACAAAGCGCAAATAAAGGGAGGAAGGGTTATTTAAAAGAGTTGTTTGAACTGTATAAGCAACAGCTCGATAAAGAAATTCTTCTTTATAAGGGTACAAGAATGAACCTCTTTGATTACAAGAATATTGCAACTGTCGCCATCCGGTTGAGGGAATTCGAATGGACTAAATCATTCACCGAACAATATGTTTCATTCTTGGATGAAAAGTATCGCTCGAGTGCCCTTTCCTATAACCTTGCCCGCATTCATTTTTACAATAATGAGTACAAGCACGCACTTCAACAGCTAATGGGCGTTGATTATGCAGATATTTATTATGAACTGGGTTGCAGATCCTTAATGATAAAGATTCATTTTGAAGAAGATAATTGGGAGCTTTTTCAGGCTTCCTGCCAATCCTTTCAACTATTTATTCAAAGGAATAGAGAGATCTCCGAGTATCAAAAAGAGATCTATTTGAATTTCATCAAGTATATCAAGCGCATATATTCGGCAAAAAACGGGAATAAGAAAAATCAAACCCTCTTACTCAAAGATGTAAATAACATTAGTAACACCGCGGACTCTACATGGATACAAGAAAAAATTCAAGGCCTAGGCTTAGTGCAATAGAAAACCACTAGTTTTGCAATATGAAAAGTCTATTCTTTGGCTTCTTATTATTATGTGGCTCTATAATGGCTCAAGAATCTGATCTTGGGGCATGGTATATGGCTTTTGGGAGCAAAAAAATCAAAGAAAATTTCAATTGGCATCATGAAATACAGTTCCGGAATTATGATTTTGGATCTGATTTGGAACAGCTCCTGATCAGGACAGGTATTGGCATGAACTTGTCTGAAGGGAATAATAACCTTCTTCTGGGTTATGGATATATACTTTCCGACAATTATGTAAATGATTCTACTAAAAACAGTAGTGTAGAACACAGAATTTTTCAGCAATACATCACTAATCAATCTTTTGGTCGGTTTGCTTTAAGTCATAGATATAGAATCGAACAACGATTTCTAGAAAACAACAACTTCCGAATGAGATATCGATACTTTTTGTCTCTTAGAGTAGCCTTAAACAAGAAATCCTTTGAAGAGAAAACATTTTATCTCTCTGCATACAATGAGATCTTCATCAATGGAGATGGAGCATTATTTGACAGGGACAGGATGTATGGGGCTTTGGGTTATATGCCGAAAAAAAACCTTAGAGTGGAGCTTGGATACATGTCACAGGTTTTTGAAGGTTGGTCGAGAGACCAAGCACAACTTGCCATCTTCCTTAATTACTGATCTTCAACACTTCAAGTTTAAGCTAAACATTGTCGGTTGAAATTTTGTTTATTTGGAAATGACGCGATCCCAAATCATCAAAAAAATCAGACCGAAGCTGGAGCTCGACCCAGCTCTCAAACCAGCGGAGGCGTTTCAAAACAATGTGCTTAGACCCGCTTTAAAATTTCAACATGAAATCATTATTTCGGTGCTAAAAAACATGATCAACAAATTTGACTCGAATTTTAATATTTACAAAAAGGAGAAAAAGTTGTTGATCATCAGGCAAATCATTGCCGTGGATGCTCACAATAAAAGATTCCTTCTAGGTTTAATAATGGGCATGTTCACATCAGAGGAGTTAGATCAATACTTCAAAAATCAAAAAGAAATCAATAAAAGAACTTACTCTCTGCTTCGAAAAAAAGCCGAGCAAGTCCTTTTGGTTTAATCCTATTTTCGAACCGGTTATTACAAGTTATTGAACAACTAATACCCTATTGGATTGATCTGTTTTACTTCTAAAGGATAAAACATAAGTTCCTGTTTCAAAAAGCCCACTTTCAAGGTTTATCTCAGACTTAACTCTAATTGGGCTAATTGACATGACTCTCTTTCCAGAGATATGATGTATCTGTATTTCCTCTATCTCTTCATCTGAAACGACTTGCAAAGTTGTTCCGATAACTGCTGGATTAGGAAAAACTGAAATCTTTTCATCCAAAATAGTGGATACTGAGGAAGGGGAAGGGCTCAATTCCTGCTTCTTAATCAGGCCATTTGTGCCCACCGAATATCCGATGCTATCTGAAAAATGCAGGGCGTTCAAGGCATAACTTGGGCCATATAGACCAGGAATCACTTCGTATTCTTTAACCCAATTCTGGCCACCATCTGATGTCCTCAATATTTTACCATTGCCTGACAGTACATACCCAACAGAGGCAGAAATAAAGCTAATATCTACAATAAAATCAGCAGAGTCGACAACAATCGTATTCCACGATACACCAGCATCTGAACTGGTGTAAATAACATTAGTATTCTCCAAAACAGAGAACAAAGTTGTGCCATTTACAACATCAATCTCAGTAAAGTTATCTGTAAAGGTGTTGGGGTCGGAATGTATAAGCAATGTGTCCCAGGTGTTTCCTCCATCTGTTGTGCCATAAATCATCGCAGAGGTCAGCCCAGGATTGGCGCCACTAATAAAACCAGTATTTGCATCTATAAATTCAATGTCACTGGTTTGCAATGATAAGCTGTCTAACTGTTTAGTATTACCTCCATCTGTGGTTCTTGAAATACCATAATATTCCGTGAAAAAACCAACATTCTCATCCACAAAAAAACTTTGTTGTATGCTAAACCCAGCGGCTGGGAGCATCTGCCAAGTATTACCACCATCTATTGTTTTATAGATTGTATTTAAGAAAGGATCACTTACAGTTAAAAAACCAGTATCAGCATTGAAAAACTGCACTCCTTTTATAAAGAAGGCATTAGCATTTGGTTGAATAGTATCATAGGTGGTTCCGCCATCAGTCGTTCTTAATATCAATGGATTTTGACTCGCATCATAACCTGAAAAAAACGCCAAATTTTCATTAACAATATTGATTTGGTGGAAGCTACTTGTCGAATCCCATCTTACAGCGGACCATTGTCCGAATACGTTGGGAATAATAAATATTAAAAGCACCAGTAAATTTAATTTCATCAGTTTCATAATTTCGATTTTCCTCAAAATTATGAGCGTTTTAGGTCTTTGGCTTATGGATTTCCCCCTATTGCTTATGAATTTCAAGCAATTGTTCTCGTAACTCCGTTGGAGTTTTCTCCGTTTTGCTTTTAATGAATTGACTAAAGGCTGGTGGGGTTTCAAAGCCCAATTCATAAGCCAATTCCTTACTGCTCAATTCTTCAAAAAGCAATAGTCTCTTTGCTTCAAGCAATATCCTGTTGTGAATTAATTTAAGAGGTGTTAAACCCAAGAGTTTCTTCGTAGCCGAGGTCAACTTTTTTTCAGTAGTATCAAGACCGGAAATATAAAACACCACTTTGTGTTGCTGTTTATATTTTTTCTCCAACAAATTCTGAAAGTCACGAACAAGATTTTGATCCGGAGATTGAGTTTTAGCTTTATAATTAACGGGTTTCACCAATAATTGATGCAAAAAAGCCGCAAACAAATGCCTTTCCGCATGACGTCCATTGGTGCCGAGCTCCTTTTTGTTTTCTGAAATCGCATTCAAGCTCTTAGTCAAGTGGTTGACTCGACCAGGGTCATTTTCAAAAATTTTCACAGAACCATTGAGCCGAAGTTCCGTCAACTCAGCTGCCAAAACAGAGGATGGGATGTCTTCCTCATGAAATTGAATGATTTTACCAGAAGACTCCTCCTTTCTTTTTAAAAGGTGAATTTGTTTGGGAAAAACGATATAACAACTATTTTCATTTATATCATAATTCAGAAAGTCAATCAACTGACTTCCTCCTCCTTTATCAAATAAGAAGATTTCGTAATAAGTATGTCTATGTTCCTTACTAAAGTCATACGGGTTTTGGTAGCCCAAATCTTCAATAACAATCCTAGAGTTTTCAGAATGAAGTGAATGCGTAGGAATTGTCATAGGTCAAATTTAGCAATTCCTTTTCAGTGAGCCTGAAGCAATAGTCTAATCCAGTTTGAGAACGGCTAAAAACGCTTGCTGGGGTACTTCTACGGAACCAATTTGGCGCATTCTTTTCTTACCCTTCTTTTGCTTTTCTAAAAGCTTACGTTTTCTTGAAATATCACCACCATAGCATTTGGCAGTGACATCCTTACGTAAAGCTTTGACTGTTTCTCTTGAAATAATCTTCGAACCTAGTGCAGCTTGAATCGCGATATCAAATTGTTGTCGAGGAATCAACTCTCTCAATTTAACACACATCTTCTTACCAAGGTCATAGGCATTATCTTTATGCACCAGTGCAGAAAGGGCATCAACTTGATCTCCATTCAATAACACATCCATCTTCACAAGATTCGATCTGCGCATTCCAATAGGATGATAATCAAATGATGCGTATCCTTTAGATACCGTTTTCAGGCGATCATAAAAATCAAAGACAATTTCAGCAAGAGGCATTTCGAAAGTGATCTCCACTCTACTGGAAGTCAAATAAACTTGATTTTTGAGTTCCCCTCTTTTATCAATACACAAATTCATTATTTGCCCTACAAAATCTGACTTTGTGATGATTTGTGCGTGTATATATGGTTCTTCTATGTAATCTAATTTCGTTGCATCTGGCATATCAGAAGGATTGTTCATAAGAACTTCCTCTCCATCTTTCAAATAGGCTTGATAGGACACGTTCGGAACTGTGGTAATAACAGTCATGTCAAATTCTCGTTCCAACCTTTCTTGAATAATTTCCATGTGCAGCATTCCCAAAAACCCACATCGAAAACCAAAGCCCAGTGCTGCTGATGATTCCGGTTCAAACGTCAATGAGGCATCATTCAGCTGCAACTTTTCCATAGCCTCCCTGAGCTCTTCATATTCATCAGTGTCAACAGGATAAATTCCAGCAAAAACCATAGGTTTTACATCTTCAAATCCTTGAATGGCTTGTTCACAAGGTCTGGTCTTATGTGTAATGGTATCACCAACTTTGACTTCTTTGGCTTGCTTAATTCCAGAAATGATATAGCCAACATCCCCAGTTTTAACAACTTTTCTGGGTTCTTGTTCTAGTCTTAAAATGCCAATTTCATCCGCATCATATTCCTTACCGGTATTGACAAACTTTACTCTATCTCCCTTGTTTATTTCACCATTCAACACTCGGAAATAGGCTATAATACCTCGAAAGGAGTTGAAAACTGAATCAAAAATAAGGGCTTGGAGTGGTGCTTCAGGATCTCCTTTGGGAGCTGGTATTCTCTCCACTATGGCTGCTAAAATATCTTCTACTCCTATTCCAGTTTTACCACTAGCCGCAATGATGTCATCACGATCACAACCAATAAGATCAACAATTTGATCCTTTACTTCTTCAGGCATAGCACTAGGCAGATCCATTTTGTTTAGAACCGGAATAATTTCGAGATCATTTTCGATCGCCAAATAAAGATTCGAGATTGTTTGAGCTTGTATGCCTTGTGAAGCATCTACAATCAACAATGCTCCTTCGCAAGCAGCTATGGAGCGAGAAACTTCATAAGAAAAGTCAACGTGACCTGGAGTATCAATTAGATTCAACACATAGTTTTCTCCTTGATAATTTAGATCCATTTGAACAGCATGACTCTTAATTGTGATTCCCCTTTCACGCTCAAGATCCATATCATCTAGTGTTTGTTCCTGAAGTTGCCTATCAGAAACGGTTTTTGTTTCTTGCAAGAGCCTATCAGCAAGAGTACTCTTGCCATGATCAATATGTGCTATTATGCAGAAATTTCTGATATTTTTCATTCGCTACTTCCTATTGAACTTGAATTGCCATCTAAATTAGGCTATTCTTTTTTAATGATTTCCATTCTTCAAATAAATAGTCAATTACAGATGCCTAGAATACGAATTTTCAGCCTCAAAGTTTCAATATGTTAAAATCGAGTTAATAAGTTGTTAACGCTGAAAGAATAGTGTTTGATACACTGGATAATACTGATATTTGCCTGATCTTACTTCTTTTGAATAAACAACCACAAATATCTTCTATTTTACTTGTTGATGACAATCCAGCAACAAACAACTTCAATCGACTGCTTTTAATGAAATTCGGGTTTTGTAGTAAAATTGAGATAAGTGAAAATGGTCAAGAGGCTTTAAAATATCTCCAGAGCCTTAGCGAAGATGAATATCCAAACCTCATATTTCTGGATTTGAATATGCCAATAATGAATGGTCGGGAGTTCTTGGAGTCTTTTGAAAAGGAAATGTCGTCTGGATTTGATAAGATCAAGGTAGTACTCCTCTCCACATCGACTGATGTTGATGACGTCAACCTGGCTCAACAGTTTTCCAATGTAGTGAGCTTTATGCTGAAGCCCCTTAACAAAGCTTCAATTGATTCTTTATGGACTCAGTTGAAAGCTAGTTAAACTAAGTCTTTTCTTTTCTCGAACTCATGTTAATTAAGGTTTATTTCTATCTTCGATAAAAATTTCGAAAATTGGAAAAAGAACTCGTTAAAAAGAAGCTGTATAAAGATATTGATAGATCCCTGTTAAAGGCTATTCCAAATCCATCGAAAGGCGCTTATGAAATAAAAATAAAGATTCCTGAGTTTACATTTCTAGGTGTACACGAACAACCTGACTTTGCCACAGTATATTTGACATTTTACCCAAACGGTAAGATAATCGAGCTCAAATCCCTTAAAATGTATTCTTATCACCTAAGAGACATTATCGTTTCCTATGAAAGGCTAATCAACATCATGTATGATGATCTCATGGCAGTATACGATCCAGAGAGGTTGCGAATCGTGATGGTATGTAACCCAAGAGGGGGGATCAGTTCAAAACTCTGTATCGACTCAGACTGGAAAGCCAGAGGTGGTGAAGAGCGATTCAAAGACTGGATTGGGAATCAAGAAGACACTTGGGACGTTTTGATGTAGCATTAGCTTTATTACGTATCCATAATTTTCTTTTGTGCTTCGTCAGATCTTAGATTCAACGCTATACATTGTATTATTTTCCGAACATATGCTTAGTACATTATTCATTACTTTTTTAAAGCTAAAAAAGTAACCAAAAAAGCTTCTTGCCTGGAATTGCACAATTGATTTACTAGAGTTTCGAAATTCGTTCTCACCCCAAACTCTTCCGATAAATCGGGATCAAACAGGGGTTTCACTCATTTCTCTACAAGTAAATCTGCTTGTTTCACTCCTAGGCCAATTCCTTTTAACTATTTCGGTCTAAAGGTCAGGCTCAATCTGACAGAACTTATTGGCTAGATTTTGACGAAATCTAGGCTACCCAAGAATTCGAAAACTATTCTAATCTTTAATTCTTAAGTTGCTTTACAAACTTGAGGATATATTTCCCAACAACATCAAATTCCAAATTCACTTTATCACCAACAGCGAGACTTTTGAAGCAAGTGTGCTCGTATGTAAATGGAATAACAACAACTGAAAAAGAATCAGCAGTGGAATCAACAACTGTTAAGCTTACACCATCCACACAAATAGAGCCTTTCTCGATCGTGAAAAACCTACCAGGATCATGAGAAAACACAAACTTCCAACTGCCCTCCACCTCTTCTATTTCCTTTACTTCTGCAGTCTGATCAACATGGCCTTGTACAAGATGGCCATCCACGCGATCACCTAAACGCAGGCATCTTTCTAAATTGACTTTTGAACCAATTGCAAGATTTCCCAAATTACTTCTTTCTAAAGTTTCTTTGACCGCTGTCACCTTGTAGTGTTCAGAATTTACATCTACAACTGTCAAACACACTCCATTATGAGCAATGCTTTGGTCTATTTTGAGTTGAGTGCTCAGATCAGACTTCACAATATAACTGCGATTGCCTTTTTCTTTCTCAATGGCAATAATCTCCCCTACGTCTTCGATAATTCCAGTAAACATAAACTTTCTATTCGGTGGAACCCCCTGATGATTCACTAATCACATGAAAGTAACCTTTGATCGTTCTTTTTTCTATTCCTGTCAGCCTGATTTCTAAAACATCACAGACATAATAATAAACTCCATCGGAGACCAATACGCCAGTATCTTCGTGATTCCCGTCCCAAAGTATATCCGGATCCGTTGACTTAAATACGCGATCGCCCCATCTGTTGTAGATTTTAATGTCGATCCCTTGAATATGTCTGTAAGGAAAAGGTCTTAATAAATCATTGAAACCGTCTGAGCCTGGACTAAACACGTTGGGCAATTCGTAAATAGGGCAATTGTCAATACAAATAGTATCACTAATGACACTTTCATTTAAAAAAGTATCAAGGGCGGTAATCGCGTAGCATCCAGCTATTGAAGATATGCTATCATGAAAAAAGAAGGTATCTAAAGCATTAGTAATAGTTTCAATCAGAGAATATTCTCCTCCCAATATGGGTGTAAAATACACATTGTAGCGAACTACATCATCAGCACAACCTATAGTTATGGGGTTATTCCAAATTACAGTTGTCTCGGAATTTTCGCAATTGGAAGATATGCTCAAACTATCTGGAGGACATGGGGGAACATTATCGACAGGGATATTGCAATGAATTTGAGATCTATTAAGAATTGGATTAATGATTCCTGTTGTTGAATATGATCCAATACTTTGGACATAATAACAATATTCTTCTCCATTGATTAAGCCGATATCGGAATAACTGGAGCCAACTACCGTATCAAGCAATGTAAAGTTACCAGGTGAAGTCTCTCGAAATAACACGTACTCTTTATTGGTCCAAGGTACGTTCTCTTGCCAAGACAAAATTAAGCTGTTATCTGATGCTGTAGATCCTAAAAATACGGAAGAAGCAACATTGGAAGATCCAACCAAATCATTTGAATTGTAATATAGTTCTACCTTGTAATTCCAAGCAGTATCTTCAGTATTCAAATTCACATCCTTATAAACCGTGTCAAGATCAAACAGAAAGTTACTCGGGGGGCTGCTATATATCTCCGAGTTTGCTCCATTAAAACCAATTTGTCGAAGCACTCTGTATCTATATGGTCCTGAAAATTGAATTGTATCCAATTCTGTCGGTTTTGACCATATCACTGAATCCTCTCCAAACTGCTGGTCCGTAGTATTTACAGTTACATGCGTGATTATGGGAACATCTTTTTTCAACTCAGTACAACTTTCAAAGGAGGCTTGG
>JALEGO010000175.1 GCA_022763165.1 Flavobacteriales bacterium | reverse complement strand
TTGCTGAATACCTCCATAAGGGTTTGTGTTTTCATCAGTGATACCGGAAATATTATTGGCTTGAGTTTGAATGTTGATCATCAAATTATCATGGGCTCTAACTTTGAATGTATCCGAAAAAGCCTGATTGAAACTTTTGGATGTTTCTAGCTTATCATTCATATAAATCATGTTTTTATGTAACACACATGATTGCATGAATAATGCCAAAGCCGCGAATAATATTAAACCTTTAGGCTTCATGAATTAGGTGACAAAAATAGCCCTGATTTTAATAGCAAACAAATCATCAACCAGAAGTAGCTAAAACCTTCTGGTATATTTCTGTAGCTTCATTGAGCAGAGCGCTCATACCAAGTTCTTTTTCTAGGATTTCTTTTTGTTTATGTTTTGCTTTATTGGGTAATGCAATAGTGTTATTCGTGCCTTTCAGAGCTTCCTTTCTGTTTTCAATTTGCTTCTTTATTTTTTCCTGGAAAAGGGTATCATTTTCAAAAACCTTAAAGGCACTGGAATATTTATCATTGACGTTTTCTAGAACTTTGTCAAACTCAGAAATGGTTTGGCTAAAATCAGAAACGATGATAGAAGAGATATATGGCAGCATTTGCTTGTGCATCACTATGTAAGACTTGAGGGCAGTCTTAATTGAAATCTTAGGTTGTCTAATAACCAATGACAACACTGCATCCTTTGGGTTCCTGATTAAAAGAATCACAGGGATATTTCTCTTTACTCCTTCAATTATTTGATATGACTTATGGATATGATGAGCGATTTCCCCTTGTTGAATACCGTCACCCTGCGATTCCAAAAAAGCTTGATGTGCATATGTATTTGCAGATCGCGGAAAACCGTCAATGACGATTTTGGTCTTTGTTGAAACCTTGGATTGTCCAGGCTTTTCGTGATTGAAAAGACTTGTTAAGACCCCATATAATTTAGGAACACCACATAAGTAATGACTCCATAAGAATTTGGTATTAACAAAACCCATTTCGTAAAGCTATGCTTTAATTGCAAAGTTTACAATCGAGTTATTGAATAAACCGATTAATGAACAAGAAACTTAATTTGACTATGCGTTTCGTTTAAGGTCTGAACGTAGTAATACCCCTTGATCCAGTTGCTTACATCGATTTGTGTGATGGTACTGTTCGTTCTCAGTCGTTTTACAACGGCTCCTTGTGCGTTGTATATGATCACATCCGAATTTTTCAGTCCTATAAAATTAACAACGGAGCTACTAGGGTTTGGATACAATTTGAGCGAATGTTCTACAGCTAATTGTTCAATGCTGTTAATGACATCAATGTTGATGGTGTAGGTTAGAGTATCTCCATTATGAACAACATCGTAAGAGATAGAGTTTAGAGGACATATTCCAGGAGAAAGCAATGAATCAAGGGAAGAGTGGTCTGTAGTCATTGATGGGTCTGAAATCAAAACCTTACTCTGATGAACATCGCTTAATCGCCAAACCTCAAATTCGTAATTGTTAACGTAATAGTATTTGAAAAGATAAACGATGTTTTCATTAAAGACGTACATGTCACCTGTTCCACTTGTTTGCCCAATGGTTTGCCAAGAAGCGCCATAATCGCTAGTCTTGATCACAT
Source organism: Flavobacteriales bacterium (assembly GCA_022763165.1). Classification (GTDB taxonomy): domain Bacteria; phylum Bacteroidota; class Bacteroidia; order Flavobacteriales_G; family JALEGO01; genus JALEGO01. Next base: position 12,888 of record JALEGO010000175.1, on the reverse strand, counting down.
AGAATTGAGGCCCCACATTATAGGAGAAGAATCCAACAGAATCATTAATGAAGATAAGCTCATGACCCCAATGAGGAACTTGTTGTGATAGGCCTTCTTTCTCATAGATTTGTACACCGTTCTTAAATATTCTGAATCCATCAACTGTACTTGAACCACTTGAGTGTGGCTCTGTGTAGTTTTGATAAGTGTAATTAATCGTTATTGATCCTGCACATTGGCTTGTGTCAAAACCAATAGTATTGAGTTGACCATTTGAACAGAAGCAAACGGCCAGAAGGCTTAAGAGTATTGTTGTTTTCATAGCATAATTTTTCATGAAGGTAAGGGAGGCTCTAGTCAAATTCAATTTTCTTAGGGGACACAAACCGGTTCACCAAGAGGACAAAAATGTATACCAAGCCTTATCCTATATATCATACGTCAGGTTGAAGGCAAAGGGCCAATTTTGCAACCATTTTTTAAAATTGATGTATACGGAGTAACTTAGTCCCCTTGAGTTCAAAGATTATCATAATTGTAGGGATGGCTCGCTCTGGAACCACTTTTGCCATTCATTTATTGAGCCAATCGAAGAATGTTCGAACAGAGGTTGAGCCCCACGCATTGTGGAGGAGAGGTAACTTCAAATTTCTGAATGATGAAGACTATGAAGTACACCCAAAAATTACGGCTTCCATTCGAGCTTCTTTTTTGGATAAACTGGAAAAGGATCAGGTTTTGATAGAAAAATCACCTATCAACAGTTTAAGACCAAAGTTGGTACACGCTGTCTTTCCTGAAGCAAAAATAGTATACTTAGAACGCGACCCAGTTAGATGTATCTACTCCAATTATCAAAGGTCAGAGACAAAGGACTCCTTTAAACTATCTATTATTCTAAAAAAATACCTCTGGTATACCGGCTCTGAGGATTTACCTGGAGCAATTAGTAAGCGGAAAATTTGGCAGCAAATTCAAGTTAAAGACTATCTGGATTTTTTCGTGTATTCATGGAAAATGTTTAGGTTGAGGAAAAAGAACAAACTCCCTTTTGGGCCTAAAATAAAGGACTTTGATAAAATCGTGACGGAGCATGATTTGCTTGGCTATCATGTAATGGTTTATCGAAAATCCCAATATTACAAGGCGAGATATAAGGAGCTTTTCAAGCAAAATATGGCGACCTTTTCTATGGAAAAATTGATGACAGAAAAGAATGAATTATCAAGATTGTTTGAGTTCTGTGAATTCAATTTTGATGATGTTTTTTTGAAAAGAATCTCAGCTTCTTTAGATGATAAACGGAAAGAGAAAGCACTTAAAGCTGGCCCTTTGGATTCGGAAATTCAGGACCTTTTGAAAAAACATTCCCAATGAAGGTGCTTATAGTCAGTATAAATTATCACCCTGAACTCACGGGAATTGGCAAATACACCGGGGAGATGGCAGAATGGATGGCCTCAAATGGTTTTGATGTAAGTGTGATTACGGCACTTCCTTTCTATCCAGAATGGAAAGTTCACGAAGCATATAAAGGGAAGGGCTATTTGAATGAAAATGTCAAGGGCGTTGATATATTTCGTGTCCCTTTAAATATCAAGGACAAAATCAATGCAAAAGGAAGAATCATATTAGAAGTGTCTTTTACAATCCGAATGTTGCGCTATCTCTTCAAAGCTCTATTGAAACCTTATGATTTGATTATAAGCATTTATCCTCCCCTTACTTCGCTGGTGTTTATTAGTCATTTGGCAAAGATGAGAGGCATTCCGCATCAAATTCATATACAAGATTTACAAGTAGATGCTGCCAAAGAATTAGGCTTTTTTAAAGGGAAATGGTTGATTAGACGACTTGAAAAAATCGAGAAACGGTCCTTTGAAAGAGCAACGATAGTCTCAACTATTAGTGACGGAATGATCCAAAAAGTCATTCCAAAAACCCGGATAGATCAGCGCTACTTTCTTCCAAACTGGGCTGATATTAATCAACTTGTTCCTGGACCGAAAACGGGCTATTTAAAGCGCAAATTTCCGATTCCGTCTCAAAACCTCATTTTCTTATATTCTGGAAATATTGGAGACAAGCAGGGTTTAGATCTTATTTTGAATGTGGCCTCAGAGTTGAAAAAGGTGGATTGTTCTTTTGTGATTTTGGGTAATGGAGTTGGCAAAAATGCTTTGCAAGAGATGGCTTCCGATCTAAGGCTCGATAATGTTTTTTTTGGCGAATTAGTACCTTTGGATGAATTGAACGAACTTCTTAATGATGCTGATTTTCATTTGATTGTAGAAAAAAAGCAAGGTTCAAATCTCGTAATGCCGTCTAAACTGACCTCAATCTTATCGGTAGGTGGGGTACCGATCATTTCGGCTAGTGACATTTCTAGCGCTCGAGTTTGTATTTCGAAGAATCGGTTGGGTTATTCATGTGACCCAGAATCCAAAGAACAATTGTTACAACTTATCCTTGATGCTATGAAAGACGGAGACTATAGTGAAAAAAAGAAGAGAGCTAGGGCTTATGCTGAAGCCTATTTGGACAAAGAGAATATTTTACTAGAATATTCTAGACTCCTCAAAAAAGTACTTTTTCAAGACCATTAGAAGCTATGAAAATCAAGCATTCCAGATGCTTAAATCTCTTCCGATGAGCTCACCGACTTTTTGATTTTCTTCTCTGAAATGATTTATGAGTTCCTCTCGGAGGTCTTTGGAGATAGGAGCCGGTTTTTGATTTTTGTTATTGACACTTTTTAAAAAATTTCGAACTTTTCTTTTGAAGTGCAAAGGCATGAGTTTTCCAAGGTTTTTGTGTTTTCCTGGTGCTGTAACCTGCGCCAGCCATTGGTTTTTTGCCACAGAGGCAGTATTAAATCGCTTAGAAGTATCGAAGGGAAAGTCATCTATTGATCCAGTCATTTGCAGCATTTGATTCAAAGACCCACTAGCATCATGCTTGAAATCATCTAACAAAACGATCTTTACGTTTTCTCTACCAAATATTTCAAAGGCGTTTTGGATGTGTTTGTGATAAGAGCTCCTTTCAAGGTATGCGCATGATCTTTCGATGTAGACATTACCTTTGAATCTACTTTTATCTGCAAACAAAGCTTCGCGAAATGAGTCCAGATGCTCTCTCCCTGTTTTTTTAGCAAACCAAAAGGCCGAATAGGCTCTATCGATTGGATTTCTAAGCATAATGACCAGCTTGATTTTTGGATTATGTTTGTATAGCCTTTCAAGAGCCTGTTTTTCATACATCACAGCCACATTCTTAGCAACCAATAGTTTGTTCTGGGGCCATGAGTCATATTTATTTCCGAATTCTTCTTTGAAAGATTGATCATAGCCTTTTTCATATAGGTGATCCATCACGAAAAACATGTATTCACCGGCATTTTTAAGATCACTGGAAGCATTAAAGCAGACAACATTTGGGTGCTGATCCAGATAATTGATAATAGTAGAAGTTCCGGCCTTTTGGGCCCCTATTACCATAAGGTCTATTCGTTTTCTTACTTCTTCCAATTTAAAAGCGCTTTTGGATTAAAAAAAGTTGCTAAGCCGGTCTTTTTATAAATATAAATGGCTCCAAAAATGTTCCTAGACGCAATGGCGAGAACCAGAGCCACAGCTAATCCCTCAATGCCGTACTTGGGAGTCAAGACAATTCCAAAGCACGCATTTATGAGAAAGGAAATCAGTGTAATATTACGAAATTGCTTTTGTAATCCTGTCATTTGCATATAGGTTCCTACAGATCCACAAAAGTTATTGACCAATTGACCAACCAGGATGATCATCAAAGTAGTTTTCGCTGCAATGAATTCTTTTCCAAGCAATATTCCAAGAATAGGTTCTGGAAAAATCATGAGAATTAGGATAAAAGGAAGTGAGGACAGGAATGTCATTTTAACACTGGCTGACAAGAGTTTTTGCTTTTCTTGTAAGGAAGCTTTCTCCATCTCAGAAACCTTAGGAGCAAGGATACTATTTACAGCGAAAAGAACAGCAGTACTTAGATTGGCGATACGAAAGGCACCATCAAAAATGCCTAGGTCCTTTTCTAAAAGATAATAACCACCGATAAACGTTGCAAACCACAATACACCTTGCTTGAGTAAAATGCTACTTTGAATCGGAAAAGATAACTGAAACACTGCTTTCAATTTGAGATTATCCAGACTACCTCGAGCTAACTTTTTTAAGGAGGTAAATGAAAAAAGTGCTGATACTATTATTCCAAGAGCCGCACCAATAAACAGTATTTCAGGATCACTATCATTGAAAACAAGTAAAGCTAAAACAACTAGAATACCAGCCAAATTGCGGGCTGCTGACTCAAAAAAGTTAAAGGCAGCAATTTTCTTTTGACCTCTGAGAACGCCAGCATTTACTTTCATCAGACAAAAAGGGAGTAATGCCAAAAGCATTATTTTCAAATAACCCTCAAACTCAGCACCAGTGTCAAAAAAAGCAGCGATATGCTCGGTGAAATAAAAGGCCAGCAACGTGAGTGTTGCGTTTGATATTACCAGTATCCCAAGCAATTTGGTGTAGGTCCTTAGCGACTTCAGTTTTGAACTTGCGACAAGGTTTACGAGAGCAATATCAAGACCAAAGGAGGAGATTACCGCTAGAAACTGAAGCGCAGAAATTGTTAGAGCAAACATGCCCCAATATTTTGCTCCAAAATAATGAGTAGAAAAGCTAAGAAATGCGAAGTTGATAATGACAGAAAGACCTTTCATGAAAATGGCCACAAGAGATTTTCGGGCAAGCTCTTTCTGATGGGTTTGGGTCATGGAAGTTTCCGTAAGGGACTTATTTTAATTGCAAAAATAGAGGGGATTTTAATATGAAACAAATGCGGTTGGCCAAGAAGTTCAGGATTTGCTGCCTGGCTTTATTTCTTCAAAATTTCTTCTATAAAGTTCATTACTTTTTTGGGTTGCTCTAGTGGACTTGTATGAGCTCCATCAACAATAACCATTTTCGTGTTTTTTGCTGTACCTACATAATCTTGATTGCCCTTCAAACATAATGCTGGAGCCTGAAGTTTATTTAAGTACTTTTTACCATCATCCGCTTTTATTATGACGGCTCTATCTGTTTGCATTACATCTTTGTTTGATAGTAATGACATAGAAATTTCAAGGTATTCAACTATTTCAGGTTTGGTCATACGGTTCTCTTTTGAAAACATTGCCTTAGCTACTTGTTTGGTGTAAAAACGCCTGAAAGGCAACATAAAGTGCTGAAAACCAAATTTGAGTTTTATTCCAAAAGTGCCTTTATCTATAGGCATATTGCAAAGACCAATACCTTTGAATGTTTCTGTTGATTTTGCTGCTGCTCTTAGAATGGTCATACTACCCCAAGAATGGCCAATCGCATAAACTTGATTGTGTCCTAAACTATCTAAAACCTCCAGAAGCATATTCGCGCAATCTTCCATAGTCCAGTTACGCTTGGAAATATCCTTACTTTTCCCATGAAGAGGCATATCAACAGTTATGATCGTTCGATCTGTGATTCTGCTAACGTGATAGTTCCAAAGGTTATGGTCATAATATACTCCATGTAAAAACACTACAGGTATTGAGTTGGGAACCGTTTTTTGATAAACAGCTATAGAGCCAAGGTTGGTTAGAATGAATTGTTGTTTCATATCATTGGAATTTTGTGCCATAATTGTGTTACTTATTATTGCGAGTAACGAAACGAGTATTTTCCTTTTCATACTTTTTCATTTAGTTACTTACGCACGGGGCTTTATGAATTAATGAATAGTCACTCAATTGCTTTACAATAAATTGAGCTGCATCAGCATTGGTTATGGATAGTTTTAGCCCTTTTCCATCAAAACTGGTGGAGATTGTTCTCTTTTGCGGTTTTCTGACAATATTCGGAAACCGAAGAATGGTCCAATCCAAGTTACTATTCATAACCAATGGCTCCATTATGTTTTTGTCATCAATGATAAATTTGAGCCATTTTAGAAAATATGGGAGGAGGATTTTTTTGAAAAACCACGGCTGAAAATTATAGCTATCACCTGCACCAACATTACTCATACAAATGAGCCTTTTTGTGCCCGTTTGCTCCATAGCAGTGACCAATATTCTTGTGGCATCTGAGACAAGGCTACTTGGTTTTGCATGCCCCTTACCGCCAATTCCAAGGCAGTTGATTGCTGCATCTTGATTTTTTAAAACAGCCTTAATGAAATCAGAATTCAACACATCCCCTTCTAAGATTGTCAGGTTTTTGCTGTGGATATTGACTTGAGTTTTATTGCGGGTAATTATGGTTATGTTGTGCTTTGTAGAAAGCAGGACTTCTAATACTTTCTGTCCAGAAAATCCAGTTGCACCTAGTAGTAATACGTTCATATCGATGTTTTATACAAAGATCCGTAACTACTTATCCGCTTACCTGACACATTTGTGACATAATCACTTGCCGGCAATTTTTTTCCTTATTCGACTTAGTGATTGACGTTGGATGCCAAGGTAGGTGCACAAATGAGATAGAGATACTCTGTTAAAGAGTTCAGGATATTTTTCTAAAAACTCCAAGTATCGTTGTTCTGCACCTAAAAACTGAAAACTCTCAACTCGAGACTGCAAAGACATCAAAACATTTTCTGCTATCAAACGTCCAAGTTTCTGAAGAGAGGAAAATTGATCATAGCCATTGATGATTATTTCAAAGGGTATTTTCACGATATTGGACTCTTCTAAACATTGAAAAGTATACTTACTCGGCCTTTTGGATAACAAAGCGCTATAGTGTGTAATCCAACCTTTATTATTTATAAAACGAATGGTAATTTCATTTCCATTTTCGTCTAAATAGAAACCTCTTACTAGTCCTCTTGTCAAAAAAAACAGGTTAGATTGAATTTGGTTTTCTTTGATTATTATTTTCTTGTTTTCGGTGATTGAGCAGGCACAGGCATTAAGTAAATAATCAAGTGCTTCTTTATCCATTTGAGGATTGAGAGCAAGAATTGAGTTGGATAATATTTCTAAACTCTCTTTTTGCAGTGGTTACTTGGCTTGAATTCTTATCCAAATTTACTTAAAATTCGATTTCCTAGAGCCTATTGATTAGACCGTGGTATTTTCACGATCAACAAGTTTGAAAAAGCAGGAACCTTTATAGCACCATCCCTATATACCAGTTTTTGATTGTTAAGCAAATTAATTGCTGAGTTAGCTTTAGATTCAAGGACTAAAGACCCTCCAATGCAATCTTTTGGTTTGATGAATTCCTGACCTTTCTGAGTTTTTTTGCGCACATCAATATGATCAAATTGGTTGGCAAAGATGGCGATTATGGTGCCATTCTTTTGGTAGTAATTAACATGTACTTTAGGGTTGTTTATTTTGGCTACTACTGGAGGTTGCTTTGCCTCTTTTAGTTGTTTTAAGAATTTTGTTGAAGCCGTTTCATTCCCACTTGATGATGCCCAGTCCCAATTAGGATCATTCAGAATTAGTTGCCCACCCTTTTTAACAAATTTTCTGATTAGCGCTTTTTGCACATCATTTAATTGAGTGGTATCTGGGCAGAATAAGATTGAAAGGTCGTCAATTCTATCAGGTAAGGTTTGATCTGTGATGAACTGATAAGGTAGTTTGTCTCGAACAACAGATTCGTATATTCCAAAAATTGGTCCCAGATGAGTGTCCCATGCTTCTTGAGGTTGACCAAAAAATTGGTTTCGTGCTCTTTCCGAATAATAAATCCCAAAATAGTCTAATGGCTTAAAACCCTCCAATTGATTTCCAATCTTAGCGTTCAAATCGAAAAGTTTTGTAAAAGAATGATTCAGTAACTGGTCTTCTGCAAAATCTATATTTAAAACTCCACCATGAGTTATTACCGCTCCTGCTGCATATAACGCAGCAGACTCATTTGCATAATTTCTATCAAGTCGGGGTGTCCAAACATGAGGAGGTCTTTTTGAAGCATCTCTACATATGTCCCAGGCAAGAGATAATCTGATGTCTTTTGGGATTATTCTGTAGTTTTTTGGAAAAGGGAATGCATATTCAGAACTACTTTTTAAGGCTCCTTTTTGAAATTCAGTTTTAACCACATCTGCTTCATAAAGCAATTGACTAGAGAGGTGATGATCAAACAACGATGGCCACTTATGGCTGCTCACCAAAAAAAGCACTTCTGGGTTGTACTGAGATACGGCATTTTTCCAGTATTTGAAGACCTCTTCCACTATTGTGTTATTCATTTCTCTTAAACGCAACCAGTTCGGATTACTGAAGCTCTTTGATTTAGGATATTTACCGCCATAGGTTTTGAGGTATAGGCTTTTGCAAAAGTTACACCAACAACCTTCTCTTGGCATGTGTCTTGAATCGAAATAAAACCCATCAACACCAATCTTTACAAGCTCAATCAGGCGTTGTTTAACATGTTCACGGTAGGGTGAGTTTAAACACATCAATTTACCTCTTTCAGCATATGTGCCTCCTTCTGAATCTTTACAGACCCAGTCTGGATGTTTTTTGGCCATTTCCAGATCTTCCATATGCCTGTAATAGGCAATAACTTTTTGATCATTTTCATGTGCTTTTGTAATAATATCCTCTCCTAGGTTCTGTCCTGGCTTCAGACGTTCATGAGTACTTCCGCTGCTGGTAGGCCACCATGCACCTTCTTGACCCCCTTTCATAAACCGTGTCAGGACTTTAACACCATTATTTGATAAAGCTTTATGCGCTTCAATAAATACTGGATCATCTTTCATTTTGAATGGCAGTCTTGTATGGACTTGAATTCTGTTGGCTTCATACCAACTGGAATTATTATCTGCTAAGATTGTTTTTTCATCAGTTTTGTTTTGTGCTAACGCTCTTTCTGACAAGCGGTTAGAGCAAGACACCAACAAGAGGCCGATAATAAGCACGATATGATAGTGAGATTTCATGACTCAATAAAATCAATAATTGTGCAAAATATTTTTTTTTATCATGTTTAACGACACTTGAGTAAAATTTCATGTACAGCCCAACAAGAGTTTAATTGCCCTAGTGCTTATATTTGTTGTGTGTTGAACCGGCAAAAAAGACCATTTCCCTTTAGCCTACTTTTTCTTAGTCTATTATCATTAGCCATAGGCTCTAGTATTTACTTGTTATATCGCCCAACTTATTTGATTTGTTTCAAGTGGGTAGAATATTTAGGCCTAACACAATTTGTGCTTGACATGAGAGAAATAATGTGGTATCCGCTCCATATTCTTCCAGACTGGGCTTTATACAATTTACCCAACGGCTTATGGACCTTTTCCTATGTTCTTTTTATTTATTGCATTTGGAAAAAAGTTGATCGAAAGGTCCTGTTTTATATGAGCGTCATTCCCTTCTTAGGAGTGTTCTCAGAGTTGCTTCAGTTCTTTGGAATCATTGTTGGGAAATCAGACCTTTTGGATGTTGCGCTATACACGCTTGGTGGAGTAATCGCCTATGGAATCAGTATGTTACACAATCGTATCTTTGTATCAAATGAAATAAAATGAAGGATAAAAAGTTCAAATCTGCGTTAAGCGTTTTGGCGGGAATTGGTTTCATATTCTTGGCATTTGGAAGTTCTGACGGTACTCCTGAAGAAAAACTAAAGGAGTTAGAAGAGGCACAACAGCACCAAAGCTCCATCAAACAGAACTATGAGTATTTGACTAAAGCCTTAGAGAAAATGGATCAGATCAACACTCCTGGATCTGGAGTAAAAAGTGACGAAGGAGATTGGGACAAGTTAAAGGATATCAAGTATGTTAAGGATGAATATGTCCCAGTGCCAATAGTCTACTTTCCTTACCTAAAAAAGTATAAATCTTTATCACCTTCAGATTGGGAAATGAACGATCCATTTGAATGGATTAACAGTGCTATTTTTAATAGCAAAGAATGTCTTATTTGTAATGAATACGACACGACAACGTTGAAGTATACTGTCCAAAGCAAAATTGAAGAAAGAAAAAAAGCATTTGATTTATTGATAAAACGAAAGTACATCTATGCCATTGTGCCATTTAAGAATAGTAAGAACACAATGCCAGTTTATACAAGTGATACAGAGGTTTCTGCGGGATACTTTAATGGTTGGTTAGCTTTGATAGATTTGGAAAAGACGAAAGTCTACTATATGAAAGACTTGGAGGTTCGCAGCAGTGAAGAGATTTCAGTATTTAAATCAGATCGAGGCATCACTCAAATATTCAATGAAGAATTATCGAGTGAACTGATCGATGACTTTCAAGATAATTTTGAAGATGCAATTGAAGAAGAGGGTACTGACTTCTTAAGACTTAGTCCGGACAATGGACGATGGGGAGATATTTTATGACCTCTTCTTATTGAACAATTCTTCGGCCCCGATACCAATGGGTTAATTAAAAAGGTTAATTTCGCCACATGCTAAATCTTAGCAAGAAACAAATAGGAAAACTAGCTATTACATTCGTCATTTCAGGAGTGCTTACATATTTGTTTTGCAAATTTGTTTTGACTCCGCAGTATCAGGCTGAGACCGAAGTTTACCCCTCAAATGTGCAATCTTACAGAGATCTTTTGGGAGCAGGCTTGCGATTTGGAGGAGACAAAGAAACGGGAGAGTTGATGTCCATTTTGGGCTCTAACGATGTCAGAGATAGTATTATAGAGAGGTTTGATTTAATTGAACACTATGAGATTGACACTACAGAAACTTTTTGGAAACATAACTTAAACCAAGAATATCAAGATAATATTTCCGTTTCTAGAACTATCAACAAGTCTATTTCTATATCTGTTTGGGATAAATCTCCCACCTATGCTTCTGAAATTGCCAATGCGATCGTTGCAATTGCTGATGCGCATAAATCCTTTATAATCAAAGAAAACATCAGAAGTGCTCGTTCGGCAGTTGAGAAGAATTATAGTGAAAAGGCTGTTGAAGTGGATATGATGAAGGATAGTCTTGATAGAATGAGGGAAGCGGGAGAAGCTGTTTGGGCGTTTGCAGAGGAACGTAAAAGCAGCAAGTTCATCAATTATGAAATACAGCATCGAGCAGAAATGGAGCAGCTCAGGTCACTGAAACAAGCATATGATGATTTGGATAGAGTTTACTTACAAGAGGTTCCAAAATCTTACATTGTTAGTAGAGCTACACCTCCAAGCAAACCGACCTTCCCAAAGAAAGGAACAACTGCACTTGCAGCCGCAATATTGTCAACACTTCTTATGTTAAGCTTTGAACGTCTTAAAAATAAGCCAGCCGCATAAAAGCATTTTAGCTCAGGTATTGGCAATATTGTTGCCTATACCAATCATTCTTTATACAAACACAAAGAATATCATTGCTCTTGGGTTGCTAATTGCGGTCGCAATCGGCTTTCTCATATTCAAATATAGACTTGAGAAGTACGTTTTGCTATTTGCCTTGCTTTTGGTGCCATTTTCAGTGGAATTGGAAGTTCTCACAGGACTGAAAGTAGCCCTGCCCGCTGAACCACTGGTTGGGATATTGGCTACAGCAACTTGTTTCAACATACTTTTTGGAGACCCAAAGCTTCGTAAGATTTTGAGGTCGCCATTAATGATTGTTACATTAGTCTATGTAGGAATTATGCTCTGTATTTCAACAGTTTCTACAATGCCAATCCCGAGCTTCAAGTTTTCTCTTGTAAATATTTCCTATTTGTTGGGTTTTTTCATTCTGCCTGTTATTCTTATGAATGAGAAAAGGCTTCATTATAAGGACATTATAGTCGTTTTGGCGGTTTCTTTTGGCTGTCTCACAATATATACGTCTTGTAATTATGTGATACTTGGCAACATAGCAGATGTTTCGGCAATTGTGCCACAGCCATTTTATAAAGATCATACCATTCACAGTGCTACCTTATCGCTGATAGCACCTCTTTTAATTTTAGCTCCTAAATACATTAAGGGAAGGTGGAGTTGGTTGTTGTGCATTGTTGGAGTAGCAGCTTTCACAACTATGGTAATAGCTGGTAGTCGAGCCGCTTGGATGGGTTTTTTAGCTGCTATTGGTTTAGGCGTGATGGTTTATTTTAAAGCTAAAATTTGGCACCTAATGATGATCATCATTGTAGCATTGGGTCTTGGTATTTCATTTTGGAATGATATTGAGGAGCATTTTTTCACAAACACAATGGATTCCAGTGCATTTGATTCTTCCGTTGAGGAACAGGTAAAGTCGCTTAGTAACGTTACCAGTGATGTATCAAATCTTGAGAGGCTAAACCGCTGGAAATGTGCAATCCGGATGTTTAAGGATAAGCCAATGACTGGCTATGGACCAGGCACATATCAGTTTCAGTTTATTCCGTTTCAACTATCATATGAGACAACACCAATAAGTGTATTCTCACCCTATGGATACAAAGATGGTACCGGAGGAACTGCACATTCCGAATATTTATTGGCACTTTCTGAAATGGGTATTTTTGGTGGCTTGGCGGTAGTATTGTTAATGTTTGGGGTTGTTTTTGTAACGGTGCAACAAGCCCCAAGCGTTTCTCACAAAAAGTGGTTGTGGATCGCATTGACCATTGGCATCGGAAGCTTTATTGTACACGGTTTTCTGAATAATTTTCTAAATTCCGCTGGTTTTGGAATCATTTTCTGGATGCTGCTTTCCATATTGGAAAGCAATAGGAAAGGGCAGGTAGCTTGATTATTTCATTTGGACCTCAAGACCTCTTTTCAGTACGTTTTTATTATGAATCCAAACACTTTTAAAAAGGTGCTTTTGAGCATTTGAAAGTAGCACTACTCCTACTAGAGCGAATGTTAGGCCAACAAAACCTGTGGCAATTATAGGACCGGACATAACCAGTTGGGGGGCATAAACCATTGCTGAAATT